>NZ_JBSVKG010000014.1:0-86777 GCF_054048505.1 Virgibacillus sp. FSP13
GGACGGAAAAAGTTATCTAGAGATTCCCCATAAGAATTGAAGAATAACTCCTATCCGATTGGTTATGTCTAATCATCTTAAAGAAGCCTTTCATTTCACAAAAATGTGATATTTATTACAAAAAACCCATTGACGTGTTTTGTTATTCTGTTATAATCATTTATAGAATCTAATTGATAATGAATATCATTCTTAATTAGATAGATTAAAAGTTGATAACAATTCTAAATTACAGTGAAGGACATTTATATGAAAATTCGTTATTTAGTTATTGCGGTAATCGTATTGTCAATCTGCTCGGTATTCATTGGTGTATCCGATGTTGCTCCCTGGGATGTTTTTAGCTTATCAGAAGAACAGGCCGAGATATTAATGATCAGCCGTTTACCGAGATTAGTCAGTATTTTGATTGCTGGGATGAGTATGAGTATCTGTGGGTTGATCATGCAGCAGCTTAGTCGGAATAAATTTGTTTCACCGACAACTGCTGGAACGCTTGATTCAGCAAGACTTGGTATCTTAGTTGCTTTAATGGTGTTCACCACTGCCAGTCCACTGCAGAAAATGCTTGTATCATTTGCATTCGCCTTAATTGGTACATTTATCTTTATGAAAATACTGGAGAAAATTAAATTCAAGGATGCTGTTTTTATTCCACTAGTTGGTTTGATGTTTGGGAATATTATTAGCTCGTTGGCAACATTTTTTGCCTATAAGAATGATCTCATTCAAAATATGTCCTCATGGATGCAAGGTGATTTCTCGATGATCATGAGTGGCAATTATGAGTTAATGTATGTCAGCATTCCTATCTTAATTATTGCTTATCTATTTGCAAATAAATTTACCATAGCGGGAATGGGAGAGGATTTTTCCAAAAACTTGGGATTAAATTATCGACAGGTCGTTAACATTGGATTGATTATTGTCGCCCTAGTTACAGCATCTGTCGTCTTATCAGTTGGGGTTATTCCGTTTCTAGGATTGATTATCCCAAACATTGTTACGATTTATCAGGGTGACCATCTAAAAAAAAGCCTATTACATACAGCATTGCTAGGAGCTATTTTCGTATTATTTTGCGATTGCATTGGTCGCGTAATTATTTATCCGTATGAAATTCCGATTAGCTTAACGGTTGGAGTTATCGGAAGTGGCATATTCATTTATTTACTGTTAAGGAGAAAGAAATATGGGTTATAAGAAAAAGACAATTATCCTAGCAGTAATCGCAGCAGTTCTGGCAGTTCTATATATTATGCATGACTTAAGCGGCAATATTGGCTATATATTACCGCGACGAATTATCAAAGTAGTGGCCATTATATTAACTGGATCAGCCATCGCTTTCTCAACAACCGTGTTTATGACTATTACGAATAACAGGATTTTAACGCCGAGTATACTAGGGCTTGATTCACTCTATTTGTTAATTCAAACGTTTATTATTTTTATGTTTGGTTCGCAATCACTCGTGATGATGAGCAGCAATATCAATTATTTTATTTCGATTGGGATAATGGTACTGTTTTCACTAGTTCTCTACCGCTTCTTGTTTAGAGGAGAGAAGAACAATATTTACTTCCTGTTGTTAGTCGGGATGATTTTAGGTACATTTTTTGGAAGTTTTACTGACTTTATGCAAGTGTTAATCGATCCAAACGAATTTATGGTTGCTAGGGACCGAATGTTTGCCAGCGTTAACAACGTGAATGAAAATCTCGTTTACTTATCATTGGCACTAATTGTACTTGTAACCATCTACTTCATGCGATTTTATAAATATTTAGATGTGCTGGCGTTAGGGAAAGATGAGGCAATTAATTTAGGTGTTCCATATGATTATGTTGTAAAACGTTTACTCATCATTGTGGCTGTATTAATTTCCATTGCAACAGCTTTAATTGGACCAATTACCTTTTTGGGCTTACTAGTCGTCAACGTGTCATATGAGTTTTTAAAAACGTTTCGACATTTTTACCTAATTATTGGGTCAATCCTAATTAGTATAATTGCATTATTAGGTGGTCAATTCATTGTCGAAGAAGTATTTACGTTTCAAACGACAACAAGTGTCATTATCAACTTCATTGGTGGTATTTACTTCATATATCTTTTGTTAAAGGAGAATAAATCATGGTAAATATTAAAGGTGTTTTAAAAAAATATAACCATAAAAAAGTAATTGATGATGTTTCTGTGAATATTGAAAAAGGAACGATCACTTCATTTATTGGGCCAAATGGTGCTGGAAAGAGTACATTGATCTCGATGATAAGCCGGTTAATTACAAAGGATGACGGCGAAATTACGATTGATGGGGAAGATATTACGAAGGCAAAAAACAATGAATTAGCTAAGAAAATCTCAATTCTAAAACAATCCAATGCGATCAATCTTCGCTTAACAATAAGGGAACTCGTTTCATTCGGACGATTCCCATACTCACAAGGAAGGCTTAAGCAAGAAGATTGGGAGAAGGTGGATGAAGCAATTGACTATATGGAGTTACGAGAAATACAGGATAAGTACTTAGATGAGCTTAGTGGAGGACAACGACAACGCGCACATATCGCGATGGTTATCGCCCAAGATACGGAATATATTTTACTTGATGAGCCATTAAACAACTTAGATATGCGGCATTCGGTTCAGATTATGAAAACATTAAGGCGACTTGTAAATGAACTTGGGAAAACGATTTTAATAGTTATTCATGATATCAACTTTGCTTCGTGCTACTCTGATCAAATTGTTGCACTTAAAGATGGGAAAATCGTGAAACAAGGCCGAACCTGTGATGTGATCGATGAATGTGTTCTAAAAGATATTTATGATATGGATATTAATATTAAAAATATCGATGACAATAGGATTTGTGTGTATTTTGCATGACGTAATATTTCATTAAAGTTTTTCTGCTATTAACAAAAAATAAAAAATGAGAGGGTTTAGTTATATGAAGAAATTTATTATTTTTATTATTGTTAGTGCTCTAGCAGTTTTTGCTACAGCATGTGGAACATCAGAATCAGATGAAAGCAGCAATGGTGACGGTAACACTGAAAAACAGGAGACAATCAATGTAACACATGAACTAGGAGAAACAGAAGTGGCAAAAAACCCTAAGAAGGTAGTCGTTTTTGATTATGGAACTTTAGATACACTAGATAAATTAGGTGTTGAGGTAACAGGTGTACCGCAGGGGAATATTCCGACATACCTTGAAAAGTTCGAAAGTGATGATTACGAAAATGTTGGTAGTCTGAAGGAGCCGGATTTTGAAAAGCTTGCGCAAATAAATCCGGACTTGATCATTATTTCTGGTAGACAATCATCTTTATATGATCAACTACAAGAAATAGCACCAACCATTTATCTTGGTGTAGACACAACGAAATACATGGAATCATTTAAAAGTAATCTAGCAACGATCGGTAACATTTTTGATAAGGAAGATGAAGTTAATAAAGCGTTAGATGAACTTGAGCAATCGATAGCTGATGTAAAAGAAAAAGCTGAATCAAGCGATAAAAATGGATTAATCATTCTGGCAAACGATGATAAAATTAGTGCATACGGTCCGAATTCAAGATTTGGGATAATTCATGATGTGTTCGGTGTTCCAGCAGTTGATGAAGGGATCGAAGTGTCTACACATGGAATGAATGTCTCGTTTGAATATGTTGTTGAGCAAAATCCGGATATTCTTTATGTGATCGACCGTGGAGCAGTTGTTGGTGGTGATTCTTCTGCTAAGCAAGTTGTTGAAAATAAACTAGTTAAAAAAACAAATGCATATAAAAATGATAATATCGTATACTTAGATCCGAATTACTGGTACCTTTCTGGCGGGGGACTTGTCTCGGTTCAGGAAATGGTTAATGAGATAGCGGATAGTTTGGAATAACATTTGCAAAAGAGGCGACCACATAAGGTTGCCTCTTTTTTTCGTTAAAATACGGAATAATCATGGAAAGTGTGTCATGGAATTGTTAAGTTTAGTGTCTAAACGTTGCTATAGCAGTAATCCATTAATATGGCCCGCTTAATATGATTTGCTATTTGTACAAGGGTTGTGTTTGAATGAAGGGACAAATGAAGGAAATGAGGGAAAACATATATGAAGAAGTTTATTATGCTTGCGTTAGCATTATGTATAGCAACAGTATTAGCTGCCTGTGGTGATGATTCCGATTCAGCAAAGAAAAATGATGATGAAACAAACACGGAGGAACAAGCTAATCAGAAGGTTAAGATAACAGATGAAGAAAAGGTGAATAATGATGATGTAGTCGCTCAAATAAATGGTACGGATGTAAAAGGTGATCAATACAATGACATTTACGCACAGACAAAAACATTAATGAATCAATTTGGAGAAGATGTTAGTGATCAAGATAAATTAAAAGAGCAGGCAATGAATGTTCTTGTTCAGCAGGAGCTACTGAAACAAGATGCAAAAAAGCAGGGCATTACCGTTTCAGACAAAGAAATTGAGTCCGAATTAGATAAAATGAAATCAGCAGGTAAAGATAAATTTTCTCAAGTATTGGAACAATATAACCTTACCGAGGAGTCCTATAAAGAACAATTGGCATTCGAACTCACGTTGAGGGAGTATATTGATCAGGAAATTACAGGCACTGAAGTAACCGAAGAAGAAATAAAGTCCTATTACGATAAGTTAAAGGAGCAAAGTGAAGACGTTCCAAAACTTAAAAAGGTAAAAGATCAAATCAAAAGCCAATTAACTACCCAAAAGGAAAATGAAAAAGTACAAGCAAAAGTTAACGAATTAAAAGAAGATGCGGAAATCAAGAATATGATTTAATAAAGTCCCCTTCCATTAACATTAACAGTGGAAGGGGGTTCGTGTTTTGAGTTTTGGTTGCAAAACATGAGGAAGTAACTGATCAACCATAACTAGATTTTGACGCTTCTTTGACTAACTTCAGCAATAATTAGTTTCAACTTCTCAAAGAAGCTATTCATCTGCTCATCCGTACCGATCGTAATGCGTAAATAGTTATCTATTGGCTGTTTGTCAAAGTGCCGAACAAGCACATTATTTTCTTTCAGCTTTTCATATAGCGGTTTAGCCTCACATTTATAGTGGCTGGCAAAAATGAAATTAGCTGCCGACGGGAGAACGGTAAAACCATTTTGCTTCAATTTTTCAGTAACCCATTCACGTGTTTGAATGATTTTTTCCGTTGTTTGCAAAAAATATCGGTTATCGGAAATTGCCGCTTCTGCACCAGCAATTGCTAATCGATCCAACGTATATGAATTAAAAGAATCTTTAATACGGGTTAATGCCTCAATTAAATTGGCGTTTCCCAGCGCGAATCCTATCCGTAATCCTGCAAGTGATCGCGATTTAGACATTGTCTGGACAACGAGCAAATTATCGTACGTATGAACAAGCGTGGCTGCGGAACCGGCGGAAAAGTCGATATAAGCTTCATCAACAATGACAACTTGATGTGGATTGTTTTCCACTATATCAACAACATGTTCTAATCCCAGATAGATTCCAGTCGGTGCATTTGGATTAGGAAAAATCACACCACCATCTGATTGATAAAATGCATCAGTCGGAATGGAAAAGTCCCTTGCTAGCGGAATTTCTTCATAGGGAATACCAAACAGTTTTGCGTATACCGGGTAAAAGCTGTAAGTAACGTTCGGGAAACGGATTGTTTTACCTGGTTCAAAAAAAGCCATAAACGTTAGTGCTAATACTTCATCAGACCCATTACCAACAAATACATTTTCTTTCTTTAGTTGATAGTAATCTGCAACTTTTTCTCGTAATGGATCCGCTGTTGGCGAAGGGTATAGCTGTAAATTATTTTCCATCTCCCATTTAATTGCTTCGATTACTTTTGGTGATGGTGGGTAAGGATTCTCATTCGTATTCAGTTTTATAATGTCCTTGTTATCAATCTGCTCTCCAGGTACATATGGTTCTGTTCGTTTTGTCAGCGTACTCCAAAATTTACTCATCTCGGTTTCCTGCCTTTTGAAGATGCCGTTTGAAAAGTTCTCTCCTAATATCCTCAATGGTTACATCACGAATTTCCATTAAAACGAGCGTGTGATAGACAAGATCAGCAATTTCCCATATAAGTTCATCGGTACCAGAATTCTTAGCACCTATAATGACCTCGCTCGCTTCTTCTCCAACTTTTTTTAAGACCTTATCGATTCCTTCCTGAAATAAGTACGTTGTATAGGAACCATCGACTGGGTTTTGTTGTCGATTCTTTATTGTATCGGCAAGCTGGTGTATTAGATTAAATTGTTGTGCACTATCCTCATAAAGCTGTTGATAAAAGCAGGTTTCGTTTCCCGTATGACAAGCTGGACCTTGTGGCTCAACTTGTACCAAAAGTGCATCTCCATCACAATCATACGTTATCCGTTTAACAAGTTGTTTGTTGCCAGAGGTTTCTCCTTTATTCCATAACTGCTGTCTTTTTCGGCTGAAAAGCCATGTTTCCTTTGTTTCGATCGTTTTCAGTAGTGCGGTTTCATTCATGTATGCAAGGGTTAATACTGCACCGGTTTTACTATCCTGGATAATCGCAGGAATCAGTCCTATCTTATCAAACGTAATCTGTTTCATATCTACTTCCATGATGATTCCCTCCTCATTGTAATACCGTTCTTAGCTAAATAATTCTTTAGATCAGGTATCGTAATTTCATTGTAATGAAATACGGAGGCTGCCAGAGCTGCATCTGCTATCCCTTCCTGTAAAACAATACCAAAGTGTGCGTTCTCGCCTGCACCACCACTTGCTATAATAGGAATATTCACTACCCTTGCAACGGCCTTTATTAACTCAAGATTGTAGCCGTTTTTGATGCCATCAACATCCATAGCGTTGATCACGACTTCTCCTGCTCCAAGTTCTTCTCCACGTTTGGCCCATTCAACCGCATCTTTTCCGGTATCTATTCGTCCACCATTTAGGAACACAGACCAACTGGATGATACCTTCTTCGCGTCGATTGATAGTACAATACATTGACTGCCGAATTTTGCCGCTGCCTCTTTTATGAGGGTAGGGTTTTTTATTGCTGCACTGTTAACGGACACTTTATCGGCACCTGCTCGAAGGACACGGTGAATATCATCAACCGTCCGCAATCCGCCTCCAACAGTGAAAGGTATATTAATTTTTGTTGCAACTTTTTCGATAATGTCCACAAATATATCTCGGCCTTCATTGGATGCTGTAATATCATAAAACACAAGTTCATCTGCACCGTTATCATTGTATCGTTCGGCTAATTCAACAGGATCTGCTACGTCACGAATTTCCTGAAATCTTTTTCCTTTGACTACTCTGCCTTGATCAACATCAAGACAGGGGATAATCCTTTTCGCAAGCATTATTACTGTCCCTCCATTAGCGATTGAAACGACAATGAACCATCATACAATGCCTTTCCGATAATAGCACCATATAAGTCCATTGATCCTAATCGCTCAATATCGTCTTTACTTGACACGCCACCAGAAGCGATTATGTTAATCGAGGTCGCTTCGTTAATTGCTTGTAGTTCAGAAAAATTCGGCCCAGTTACCATCCCATCTTTTAGAATATCTGTATAAATAACTGTATCAATCCCGAATTGTTCTAGTTCCTTTACAAGATCAATCGCTTTTACGTTACTCGTTTTCACCCAGCCATTTGTAGCAACATACCCATTTCGAGCATCAATGGAGACAGCAATTTTATCCTTGTATCTTTTAACTGCTTTTTGCAAAAATACCTTATCGTTTATTGCTGCTGTTCCGATAATGACTCGACTGACACCTAGGGATACATACGTTTCGATAATATCCATGGACCGGATGCCGCCCCCGATCTGAATCGGGATAGCTGTGTTGCTAGCTATCGATTTGATTGTGGCACGGTTAATTGGGTCACCAGTTTTTGCGCCATCAAGGTCAACAATATGAAGATATTCTGCTTGTTGTTTCTCCCATTGAAGGGCCATATTTGTTGGAGAATCACTATAGACTTGCTCTTTTGAGTAGTCGCCTTGAATCAAACGTACACATTTTCCATTGCGAATATCAATTGCTGGAAAAAGGATCATCAAATCATCTCCCCGAAATTTTTCAATAGCATTAGTCCGTTCTTCCCGCTCTTTTCAGGATGAAATTGCATCCCAAATATGTTGTCTTTTTGTACAATGGCGGGAATTTCTACACTGTAGTGGCAACTGCTTACAAGCTGATCAGCCGGCATTTTGTCAACATAGTAGGAATGAACAAAATAGACAAATGCCTGGTCATCGATATTGGTTAATAGGGAGCACTGCTTTTGTTTAGCGAGTGTGTTCCAACCCATATGTGGCACCTTGACCGAGTCATCGATCCGTTTTACGATGCCCTCAAGAATGTTCAAACCATTCCATTCGCCGTCCTCCAAGCTTTTTTCAAAAAGTAATTGCATGCCAAGACAGATACCAAGAATAGGTTTTCCTGTTTTGGCTTCCTGTTGCAGAATTTCTACCAACCCAAATTGATTCAGTGCATCTATTGCATCTTTAAAAGCTCCGACTCCCGGTAGAATAATAGCTTTACTGTTTGTGATGGTTTGTTTATCGTTGGTTAAGCAGGACTCCAGCTTTAGTTTTGTTAACGCGGATTGTAGACTTTTAATATTGCCCGCACCGTAATCTATAATTGCAATCATTTGCTATGTCTCCTTCTTGTCATAAGGATCCCTTTGTTGACGGAATACCTTTGATACGTGGGTTCTCCATGGTAGCTTCATTAAGTACACGTCCAAAGCCCTTGAAAATAGATTCAACGATATGGTGGCTGTTCTTTCCATATACTAGATTGACATGCAGGGTTACCTTTGCATGATTAACGAATGCTTGGAAAAACTCTTCAACCAGCTCGGTATCAAACACACCAATTTTATCTTTTAGCCCTTCAACCCGGTAAACAAGATGTGGACGACCACTTATATCTAATGATAGAGTTGATAATGCTTCATCCATTGGGGTTGTTATCGTTGCATACCGATTGATTCCTTCTTTTTTCCCTAAAGCTTCATGAAAGGCTTGCCCAAGCACTATGCCGATATCTTCAATGGAATGGTGTTGATCAACATCCAGATCACCGTTGCATGTGACGGCCAAATCGAATAATCCATGCTTCGTCATCAGTGTCAGCATGTGATTGAAAAAACCAATCCCTGTATCCATACGGGCTTCACCAATACCATCAATATTTAAAGTTAATTCAATCGCAGTTTCAGCAGTATGTCGTTGAATAGAGCTATTACGCATTGTCAGCATCCTTTCTCAATTGAATCGCATTTGCGTGTGCGGTTAATCCCTCTACTTCTGCTAAGGTTATGACCGCCTCAGAAGCTTGCAGAAGGGAGGACTTCGTATATTGGATAATGCTTGATTTTTTGACAAAATCATATACACCTAATGGGGAAGCAAAAGCCGCTGTTCCATTCGTTGGCAGTGTGTGATTTGGTCCGGCAAAGTAGTCTCCTAATGGTTCAGGGGAGTATGGGCCTAAAAAAATAGCTCCTGCGTGTTTAATGAAATGGACATGTTCGGATGGTTGTTCCGTCATCAGCTGTAAATGTTCTGGTGCCAGTTCATTAACCAATTCAAAGGCACTGTTTAGATCGTTAACTAGAATAATTTTTCCATTTTGGTTTAACGACTTTTGGATAATAGCTTGACGGGATAGTTGAGCCATTTGTTTTTCTACTTCGCTCTGTATCGCCTGCGCCTGCTTTTTGCTTGTTGTGATACAGGTGGCCGTTGCCTGTTCATCGTGCTCTGCCTGGGAAAGTAAATCTGCTGCAACAAAAGCCGGGTTCGCGGTTTCATCTGCAACAACACAAATTTCACTAGGTCCGGCAATCATGTCAATTGCTACATCCCCAAACACCCATTTCTTCGCCCGGGCGACATAGGCATTACCTGGACCAACTACTTTGTCGACCCTTTCAATCGTTGAAGTCCCATATGCGAGTGCAGCTATTGCCTGCGCACCTCCAACTTTAAAAATCTGATCGGCACCTGCTTCAGATGCAGCTACCAATACATAAGGATTTATCTTCCCATCCGGCTGTGGTGGCGTAACTAGGCTTATTGAATTTACCCCTGCCAGTTTTGCTGGGATAACATTCATCAAGACGGTCGATGGATAGGCCGCTTTGCCACCGGGAACATAGACACCGACTTTATCGAGAGCGGTGATTTTCTGCCCAACTACATTTCCGTTCTCATCGCTCATGTACCAAGATTGTTCCTTTTGGGCTTCATGAAACCGTAAAATATTTTCCTTTGCTTGTCGCAGTGCGCTTATATAACTCTGCTTCACTTGGTTTCTAGCTTCTTTAATTTCAGCATTGGAGACAGTAATTGTGTCAAGCTTCACTTGGTCAAATTTTTCCGTGTAATGGAGCAGTGCCGCATCTCCGTTTTTCCTTACCTGGTGAATGATTTCTAAAACAATTCGATCACGTGTTTCGTCTGGAAAAGTGTCTGTTTTATTTAAGTTTGGTGCTATATACTCATCATGCGTTATTATTTTCATCGGGTATCACTCCAAAGCCTTATTAAGTTGATTCATAAACTGGTGAACAATGGTTGATTTTGTGGCAAAACTAGCTTTGTTCACAATTAATCTCGTGCTAATAGCATCGATGGTATCAATAACTTTTAATCCATTTTCCTTTAACGTTGTCCCTGTTTCCACAATATCGACAATAACATCAGCTAGACCAATTAATGGTGCTAATTCAACGGATCCATTTAGTTTGATCGTTTCAATTGGAATCCCCCGTGCTTGAAAATATTTTTTTGTAACGGTTGGGTATTTAGAAGCTACGGTTAGCTTTTGTATGTTTTCCTCCGTTTTATCTGAAACTCCAGCCAGAACAAATTGACAGTTTCCAAAATCCAGATCCATCATGTCATAAACGTCGGCTTGTGCCTCAGCGATGTTATCCTTGCCAACAATCCCGATATCTGCGGCACCTTTCTCAACGTAAGTAGGTACATCAATTGCTTTTACATATATTAGTTTGATCTGTCTATTGTCATCATAAAAAATTAACTTTCGTGATTTTTCGTGGAACGCTGGAAAATGAATCCCAGCCTTGTTTAATAGGGTAATAGTTTGTTCAGCGGTTCGACCTTTTGCCATTGCCAATGTTAGGTAATCCAATCAAAGACCTCCCCCGAGTAACTCTAGTAATTTCTTTGTCGTTGAAAATGAATGCTTGAAATGTTGATTGCTAACCAGATTTTGATTTTCTTCATAATAGATAACGCTGGTCGATGAAGGAAAATCTCTTATGCTATCAATAGAACTAATTAACACACGAAACCCTTGATTACGTAGCGTAGATGCAGTTGATAAGGCTTCTTTTTGTTTACTAGTTGTGTAATAAATTAGAATGTCTATGTGTGATTTGTCATCTAAAATCAGGGATCGCTGTTCTAAAACTGTAAAAATAGAGTCAATGTCACAGGCGAATCCAATTGCTGGCATTGCCCTGTTAAATTGTTCGGCCAGCTGATCGTATCTCCCGCCCATCAAGACTGGTTTACCGAAATTTTCAACAAACCCTTGAAAAATAATATCGGAATAATAATTCATATGATTAATTAAGCCTAAATCAAGGGAGATAAATTTTTCTGCACCATATAATTTTAGAACTTCGATAATCTTGGTAAGATCCTGTAGTTTCTTATCCATCTGGCTATTAAGGGATGCTGTCTTGGCTCGGTCGATTACATCCTCAGGGATCCCATATAATAGCGGGATTTGCTCCAAAGCGTATTTGCCTTTCGTATCGATTGGCAATTTTTTCAGGAAATCTTTTATTCCGGAAAAGTCTTTAGCTTGAATGATCGTTTTTAGTTGATCTGTCTCCTGTTTAGAGATGTGTATGTCGCTTAATAATTCTTTGAAAAAACCAGCATGCCCGATTTCTAATTTGAAGTCGGTAAATCCAATATCTTGTAATGTGTGAATGGCTAATGCAATGACTTCAGCATCCAATGCGGCAGTTTTCGGTTCAAAATTTTCAATCCCAGCTTGTGTATGTTCTCGTTTATTCGGTTGCATTGCTAAATTCCGAAAGACTGTTGAAATGTAAAACAGTCGTTCTTCATCTGGATTCAATTGATTACCAGCTGCAACCATTCGGGTAATGGGGATGGTGACGTCTGGACGAAGCACCAAAACTTTACCATTTGGATCAATCACTTTTATCATTTCATCGGTGTCGATTGTCCCAGTGGTTGCCTGGTATAGATCGTATTGTTCAAATGCAGGTGTTTGCATATGGCGATATCCGTACGTGGAGAAACGTGCTTTCATTTTTGCTAATAGCTGTTCCTTTTTTTCGAATTCATTGAGATGGAGCGTATTCATTTTATTAAGAACGTCAATAACCATATAAAATCTCCCATTCTCTAACAGTTACTTTATTACTTTATTACTTTATTTAATTAAAGTTATATAGTATTCTAATAATTAATTCGATAAAAGTCAAGAACAAAAGCGTAAGCACCCGTTTAGCGACGTATGAACTGGACTGAACCGCAGGAGATAAAGGAAACACGGTGAGCGTGAGTGAACCGATGTTGACTTATCGTACGGAGGTGAAGGAAGTTCACTAGTCGCTGGGTGCTGGAGCTGGACGTGGCTCGCCTTGTTGTAAACAAATTAGAGCCCGAATTTTAAGCTTTCTTTACTTTCAATGGAAGAGGGGGAATTTTTAAAAATGTTTGATTACCATGTTCACAGCAAATTCTCAGCAGACTGCGAGACTCCAATGGAGAGAAGTATTGAAAAGGCAATTGAGATTGGATTGAAAGAAATTTGTTTTACGGATCATATTGATTATGATTATCCAGATACGTCCATTACGTTTGATTTCGATTTAACTCAATACGATCGGGAGATTAAACAATTACAGAAGGATTATGCAGGCCGATTACAGATTAAAAAAGGAGTAGAAATTGGTATTCAACCCAATCTTTTGGAAAGATATGCGAAATTAATAGATAAGGAAATGTTTGATTTTGTGATTTGCTCCATGCACACGACAGATAAAATGGATTTGCATTCGGGGAATTTTTTTAAAAACAAAACAATTGATGAAGCATATGCTGATTACTATGACGAGTTGCTTTTTTGTATAAAGCATTATAAGCAGTATCATATTTTGGGTCATATTGATTTAGTAAAAAGATATACAAGGAGTGAAGAGGGAAAGCGCAATTTTTATGATGTTTTGACGGAAATATTTAGGATCATTATTCCTGAGGGCAAAGGAATTGAATTAAACACATCTGGATTTCGTTATGGACTAAAAGGCGGTATGCCAAGTGAGGATATTTTAAGATTATATAAGGAGACGGGTGGTGAAATCATTACGCTAGGATCCGACTCACACATAGAGGAGACAATTGCATTTCAATTTAAAGAATCAATTGATTTACTTCAACGAATCGGATTTCGTTATCTAACAACATTTGAACAAGGGGAACCAATACTACACCCAATTGATACGGTAATATCTAAAATGGAATTGTCACAAAAATTTCTATAACCGATAAGGAAAATAACTGTAGTAGATGATATAATCAAACATAGATAAAATCTGTATGGCTGGTGTGAATAAATATTGAAGCAACTAAAGAAGGCACTCCTAATCATTTGCGGAACTATTGCCTTAGGTCTTGGGCTTTTAGGGATCGTTTTGCCATTATTGCCAACAACACCATTTCTTTTGTTGGCAGCGGCATGTTATGTTCGCAGTTCGAAAAAATTATATCATTGGTTGATTACGAACAAGTATGTTGGCTCATATATTGAAAATTACCGTGCTGGAAAAGGAATACCATTGAAAGCGAAGGTTATCGGTGTTTCCGTGTTATGGATTTCAATGGGTTATACTGTTTTCTTCGTTGTACCATTAGTTCTAGTTAAAATACTGCTGTTAGCAACGGCAGCATTTTTCACGTGGTTTATTTTAAAACAAAAAACATTGTTGTCAGGAGAGTAAAATTGTTGAAAAAGAAACATATACTGCAAATAGCATCAATAGTCATGATCATTGTTCTTGTTTTGGTAATTACGTATTTACCGAAACAGGCTAATTCACAACAAAATTCCTCTTCTGTAACCGTTTTTGTTCATGGATATAAAGGAACAGTGAATTCATTTGGTGGCATGTTAGGGCGATTTGAGCGAAATGACTGGGGTAATAAAGCATTGATTTATCGTGTCTCAAATACAGGAGACGTTAACGTATACAATCTTAATAAGGGAAAACTTGAGCCTGTCTTCATTCAGGTTATTTTTGAAAATAATCGTGCAAGTTTTGAAGATACTGCAACATGGCTATCGCTGGTTATGCATCACCTCAAGGAAACGTATCAGATTGATTCCGTTAATCTCGTTGGACATTCGATGGGTGGCTTGGTTTCATTAAAATATGTGAAAGAGTATCAGGAGAAAAACTTATATCCTGTAATCAATAAGCTGATTACGATTGGCAGCCCGTTTGATGGAATCTATAGTCAGCATTATTTTCAACTTAATCACGATGCAGCAGCAAATGACCTGAAACCAAATTCACCAGCTTTACAACTCATACAATCAAATAGCCAGGCGACTCCGAAAGATCTGACGGTATTAAGTATTGGCAGTACGGGAGACCTAGTAGCAGTGCCGGAAAGTGTTCAAAAGCTGCAAATGATGATACCAGGGGATCAACTAACAGAGGTCATGATTGAAAATGACCATTTAGGCCATAGTGAGCTGCATGAAAACGAACAAGTAGATGAATTGATTCATTCATTTCTGTGGCAAGAACAAGCACAATAACTTACAATAATAATGATGATAAAATAAAAATGTGTACAGTTAGATTACTTTAAAAGGAATGATTTAAGTGGTGAATGATCATCATACGTACGAAAAATTAATAGCAATTACATCAGCGAAAAATGTGATGGTTGATGAACACTTAAAAGATCATACGTATACCCGCTTAGGTGGGAAAGCTGATTTTTATGTAACACCAGAAACATATAAACAGGTACAGGAAATCGTTAAACTGGCCAATGAGGATAATCTTCCTTTTACAATGTTGGGAAATGGTTCTAATTTAATTGTGAAAGACGGTGGAATTCGAGGGATTGTCTTGAATTTACAGCAGTTAGCCGCTATTACTTCTGACGGAACGACAATCGTTGCCCAAAGTGGTGCACGAATTATTGATGTTTCTCGTGACGCGCTAGCAAAAAAACTGACAGGACTGGAATTTGCGTGTGGGATTCCTGGTTCTGTTGGTGGTGCATTGTTTATGAATGCCGGCGCATATGGGGGAGAAATAAAGGACGTATTGGAAAGTACAATTGTGGTTGATAGGGAGGGGAACCTTCTTACCCTTTCAGCAAATGATTTAGACTTGGAATATCGCTCAAGCAATATTCCTGAAAATGGTTATATTGTACTTGAGGCAACTTTTTCATTAAAAGATGGAGATTACGATGATATAAAAGCTGTTATGGATGATTTAACATTTAAAAGGGAGTCCAAACAGCCCTTGGAGTATCCATCATGTGGCAGTGTATTTAAGCGACCACCCGGATATTTTGCCGGTAAACTTATTCAAGACAGCGACCTTCAGGGAAAACAGATTGGCGGGGCGCAAGTATCTTTGAAACATGCTGGATTTATCATTAATAAGGATCATGCATCTGCAGAGCAATATATTGATCTGATCCATTTTGTACAGAAAACGGTCAAAGAAAAATTCGGTGTTAGATTGGAACGAGAAGTTAAAATCATTGGGGAAGATATGGGAGAATAATAGGGGAACTGTGAGCAGCCAAATGGCTTTTATTCACAGTTCTTTTGTTCTTATATTTAAGGGAAAGTATTAAACTTTTAAGGATTAAGGATAAGAGAATTGTAGAAACGTTCAACATTCGCCTTGTCTTAATAGGAAATATGATTCTATGTTGTAATTGTAGTTGTAGTGGTGGGATCATAATTTATAATTTCTAGTACAATTGGAGCTCTTGCCGGTATTGTCTTACCGCCTGTGAGCACAGCAATGGCTAATGATCCCGTTCCAGTTGTCCCTGGTGTGTACGTTGAAATACCTCGCATTTGCAGAACACCATTCACGTAAACATTGAAGTAACTATTATTGGCTGCAAGTGCTGGAAGCTCTGTTACTGCTGTTCCGTCATCCGCAAAGAAATCAGCTGCATCAATTGTTAGGGTAGAACCAGCGGGTGTCGCGTTGGAAGTCACATAAAAAAAACGTGTGTCGATCGGGACAATATCTACTGTAGTCTCTGCACTAACTGTCAATTTCATTAATTGGAGTGCCATAATTCCCCCCCTTCCTGTAATTATTATATGAAATTCAAGCAGGCTTGCTTAGACAAAAGTCAATAAGCGCAGGTACAAATTTTGATGGCGACCTAAAGCAATGAAAGAGTGCTCTTTATGTTTCCATAACAACAAATAGGAGAATGATTGTGGTGCCTTGTAATGGTAAATCGCTGGATAATAATTCAAGTGAACCTTCATGAACACGATAAAGGACTTCTGGTTGAAGAACTCCGTTAATAAATAAATTCATGTAGGAGATATTATCTGGATTAGGAATGTTACTGCTTCCATACTGCTTTAATGCATCCTGATCAGTATAAATTCGCTTGTTTTCATCTGCTAGGGTCAAGTATTGAAATGTCTTTAACCCAATAGTTGTTGGATCAGGTGTTTTAGAGATGTTAATTGTAATAGACGGACTAAATATTGGATTAAATGTATTTGTTTGAGGTTTACTAACTTGGTTTTTGCTTGTCGTACTGTAGTCTTTATCATCATGACGGCAGCAATTTGGACAATGGCGATGATGGAATAAACGCTTATTGCAACCCTTGTAATACCGATATTGTTTTTCGTTCATTGGTACCCCCCTTTTTAAGGACGTGAAGGAAAAAATAAAAATTTAATGCTGTGGATAACTAAATAAGTCTAATTGGTCCGTCCAAATACGGTGTACAGGACGTTGCATGGTGCTTAGATTTTGTTTGAATGGTTATTACAATTATTCTATGAATAGACTGATAATTTGCCTGTGCGAGTGAGGGGGCTACGGAGTTCATTTCATAAGGATATTAAAGTAGAAGCAATACTCCATGCCAAAAACAGCCTATACAAAAGGAAATTAAAAACATCCCCAGCTCGACTTGTTGAAGGGGATGTTTTATGACTAAAAAATTTTTTCATTTCGCTTTATGCATCCCGCTGAATTAATGTCTAAATCGATGCAAAAAGCTTTGCAGACGTTCGTTTGTTGAATTTTCAAGAACATCTATTGGTGGACCTTGTTCCGCAATTACACCGTCATCTAAAAATATGATACGATCAGCGATATCGCGAGCAAATTCCATTTCGTGGGTCACAAGCACCATTGCCATTTCGCCTTCTTTCGCAATATCACGGATTACCTCAAGAACCTCACCAACAAGCTCTGGATCGAGTGCGGAAGTTACCTCATCGAACAGCATGATTTTTGGACGCATTACTAAGGCGCGAGCCATTGCGACACGCTGTTTTTGTCCACCAGAGAGCTGACTTGGATAACTATCAAGCTTATCACCTAATCCGACTTTCTCTAACATTTCAATAGAACGTTTTTTAGCAGTGTCCTTCGCCTCTTTTTGTACATGAACTGGTGCCGTCATACAGTTTTCTAAAATTGTCATATGTGGAAAAAGATTAAAATGCTGAAATACCATGCCAATATCGCCGCGTACTTCCCGTAAATGTTTTTCATTTGCTGGAACGAGCTTTCCCGCTTTCTCCATATGCCATAGGTTTTTACCATCAACAATAATACTTCCTGATGTTGGTTGTTCAAGTGTCATTAACATACGAATAATTGTTGTCTTACCAGATCCACTTGGTCCAATTAAGGCAACTTTCTCTGCTGGTTTAATATCTAAATCGATTCCTTTTAATACTTTTACATCACCAAATGATTTATGAACATCGTTATACATTACTATCGGTTCTGTCATTTATTATACAGCTCCTTCGTTTTCCTGAATTGGCTTACTTCCAGTAGTTGCTTTCTTATCAAAACGCCGGTTCATCTTTCTCTCCAGTTTGTTAATAAGAATAGCTGATGGATAGCTTAATAGTAAGAAAAGAATAGCTACAATTGTCAACGGCTCAAGGTATTTCCAGTTTTGAGCCCCGAACTCGTTTGCCATGAATAGAATACCAGATACGCCAACGGTTGAAGCCAAGGGAACCTCTTTGAACATAATAATTAAATAGTTTCCTAACATCGGAATTGTCGGCGGTATGGCTTGTGGCAGGATAATTTTTGTCCACTTTTGACGGGTCGAAAAGTTTAATGCTCTAGATGCTTCCCACTGCCCATTATCAACACTGTCAATTCCTGAACGGTATACTTCACCAACATAGGTACTATAGTGAATACCTAGTCCAAGGATTGCACTTGTGAATGGACTTAATGTCATACCAATACCAGGTACCATTGGCCATGCATAATAGATGAAGAATAACTGAACAAGTGGTGGTGTCGAACGAATAAACTCCATGATCCACAATAATACCCATTTTACGGGTTTCACTGGGATCCGTCTAATAAATGTCCAAATAAAGCCAAATATTAAGGCAAATAAGTAACATGCAATTGTTAATCCGATTGTGATACCAAGCCCTTCTAATACAGTAGGGAGGGCATCAAAGAATATATCCCAACTCCAATTATTCACTAACTAGCCACTCCTTTCTTAGATGCACTTTCCATTTTTCTCGTTAACCAGATTAATGGAAGTGCAAGAATGAAGTAGAATACAAGTACTAATAAATATACAGTTGGTGCCTGTGACAGGTTGGAACTACGCAAAATATCTCCATAATATAAAATATCCATCATTCCTATTAATGAGACGAGTGATGTAGATTTTAACATTAAGATCAGGTAGTTACCAAACTCTGGAAGCATCATCCGAACTGCCTGAGGCAAAATTACAAGTCTCATTCGCTGAAAACGTGACATATTTAAGGCTGTCGCCGCCTCCGTCTGTCCTTTTGCAACAGATTGGATCGATCCACGAACTATTTCAGACATATACGCACCATAGTTTAACGAAATAGCCAATACACCGGCCCAGAAATCACTACCAATTTCAATACCGAATAAAATTGGCAATGCATAATAAAGCCAAAATAATTGTACGATCAGTGATGTACCGCGGAAAACCTCCACATAAAAACCAGTAAACTTTCGAAGAATGAAGTTATTAGAAAGGCGGCAAAATCCCGCAATGAATGCCATTAAATATCCCAATACGATGGAGGCTAGAAGAACGGTAACGGTTATTTTGACACCCTGCATCAGGATGGGGAAAATATCTGCTATCGCATTAATAGTAATCACTCCTTTTAATTACATTGATATTTTGAACAAAAAGTATAGGGTCGGACCCCCTAGGTGAGGGAGCCAGACCCTATGGAGTCGTTGCAATTATTTAAAAAATAAACTTAATATTGTTCACCACTACAAACACCTTCAGTAGTAATATCAGACGGAACTGAGTTACCTTCAGCACTGAATCCATTAGCTTCCAGAAGTTCTTTTATCGTACCGTCCTCTTTCAGTTTAGCCAATTGTTCATTGTATGCTTCTCTTAATGCGTCATTATCTTTATGAAATGCAGCAGCACCATAACTTGGAATGCCTTCAATATCTGGTTGTTCAAAGTCACTTACGAATTCAAGCTTATCATTACCAGAGGATTCCAATGCCCTTTTTACTGTCATTTCGGTACCGGTTGTTGCATCTGCACGACCGGATTCTACTGCTGAGAATGTAGCTGGAATGTCTGGAGCACTTTCGACTTGATCATCACTTACACCCTCATGTTTTACATATTCATGTTCTGTTGCCCCCGCCATAATCGATACGGTTGCATCCGTATTAGCAATATCTTCATAACTGTGTAGGTCTAGTGGGTTACCCTTTTGAACAATAAGTCCTTCCCCATACATCATTTCTGGTTCACCGAAATCCGCATTCGCGCAACGATCTGGGTTAATCGCCATACCAGCTGTAATAACATCAAACTTACCAGCGTTTAAACCGGGAATTAATTGACCGAAATCAGCAAGCTGTCCCTCCATATTATCAACACCAAGTTCTTTAAAAACAGCTTTTGCGATGTCCACTGCAGCACCTTTTAGTTCTCCATCATCTGTCTGATAGGCGTAAGGTTTTTCATTAGCAAAACCAACTGTTACAGTGCCTTTCTCTTTCAATTCATCTAATACATTGCCATTACCATCGCCACCGTCACCGTCACCACCATCGCCACTTGCATCTTCTGATCCGCATGCAGCTAGTAGCAAGAGTGTGAAACAGAATACTGACATAAGTAATAATTTCTTCATTTTCTAAATGACCTCCCCTTTTATATTGAAAAAGAATTTATGTAAAATCCTTTTTGTCTACTAGTTAAGTATATGTGGACGAATATGCCAACTCCCCTTATTTCACTTAACTTCAGAGTCAAGTTTTTAACAAGCCTACACTTCCTACTTTCGTTTTAGGAAAAAGATACTGGTTTTTTATTGCACTTAAGTTAAGTAAGAAATTAGGTATAAGTAAACTCAACATTCGATATATGAGGCGAATGCTGAATTCTTCTAAGAGAAAATAATGAAGTTATTGCTTATATGCGGACACACTTTAATAGTAAAGTTATTTAAAATGATTCACAAACGTAGTATTTTTAGATAATTCGGATTTAAATCGCATATTAATTGGTGAAATGTATTAAGCTGATTTATACCAAAATATGCTTGTATATATTGCTTCATGCTTGTATATACTAAAAAATTGCCAAAATTAGTGTAAATTTGAATTCAATTGCGGCACTATATATGGACAAATTATAGGAAAACACGGTACGATTACATATATAATTCAATGGAGGGATTTGGATGGATGTTGTTGTGGTTGGTGCAGGTGCATTAGGCTCTTATTTCGGGGCTCGTTTTCTGGAAGGTGGGGCTAATGTTACTTTTTTAGTTCGGGAAAGACGTGCTAGGCAGATACAGGAGAATAAGATTTATGTAACGAGTACATTAGGAGATTATCGTATTGACGACCCTAAAATAGTAACAGATGTTGCAGAAATCGATAAGGTAGATCTTGTATTAGTAGCAGTAAAAGGCTATCATTTGTCTGGAGTCTTAGAAAATCTTAAAGCAATAACAGATAAGGGTGCTTACGTGTTACCTATTCTAAATGGAATGGAGCATATCAGTTACCTCCAGGATCAATTAGGGAAAGATGCAGTACTTGGTGGGCTGTCCTTTATTATTGCAACATTAAATGAAAAAGGTCATGTTATCCACTCGAGTGATTTCCATGATCTGATTTTTGGCCCACTTGAGCCTACACAAACAGCAATTTGTGAGGAACTTGAAGAACTTTGCGATCAGGCAAATGTAAATGGAGTAAATAGTGATACCATTTCATATGAGTTATGGAAGAAATATGCCTTCATCAACGCGTTTTCTGGTATTACAACTGCCGCCAACTTATCAATAGGTGAAATTCGCAAGCATGACAGTACATTTCGGATTGCGGAAATGATTCTTCAGGAAATGCGTGTTCTTGCAAAGGCCCATCATGTTGAGCTACAGGATGATGAGGTGGAGGCAGCGAAGAGTAAATTAATGAACTTACCAGATGAAACAACCTCATCCATGCACCAAGATCGGCGAAAGGGACTAACACTTGAGGTAGAACACCTTCAAGGAGGGGCCATTCGTTTGGCAAAGGCAGTTGGTGTAGACCTTCCTTATCTTGAAGCTGTTTATGGATTGATTAAACCTTTTGAGAATGCGTAAGGAGAAAACACCATGTATAAATTAAGAGAAGCAAGAATGGAAGACTTTCCAATGATATCTCAGCTAAATGACAACAAAGAGAATATTCACTTAGCTGCTGAAGAGGGTGAAATGGAGAAGGAGCTTTTTGAAACTATTTTAACGCAGGATGATACAAGGATCTATGTTGTAGAGAAATCTGGAATTATCGCTGCCTTTATGGTATTTCGCATGGATCTAACAGCGAATGAATTTCATATACAAAAACTTTCAATCGCTTCCAGCTATGAGAATAAGGGTCTTGATGAGCATTTATATCACAAAATGGAGAGATTAGCTAACCGAAAAGATGTGGAACGATTAATCACCACAATTACAACAGAAAATCCGAACGTACACCAATTTTTTTCACGAAACGGCTGGGTAAAGCAAAATGATGTGTACGTGTTTAACCTAAATGAATAATATACCACATAAGGAGACAGATGTATGCTGCCTACCATAATAATAGGAATTGTAATTATGTTAATTGTTCTCGTAATGACCTTGTTCTCTATATCAAAAGGGTATGCTTATAAACATACTGTTGACCCTCTTCCTGAAGAGGATAAGGGAAATAAATACGAAAAGACCGCAAATTGAAGCGGTCTTTTGACATTATGAGGGATTAAAGTTAGGCTTTGATATCTATAATTAAGGAGTCATTTTTTCGGTCGTAAGCCTTTTTGTAACTGGTTAATGGTTAAGCCAAAATCCATTTGTAAATGGGGATAGTCCTTAAAATGCTTCCAATCACCACCCCAAGTAAATCCCAGTCCTTTTGCTACTTCCGCTACTTCAAACCAGTCCGATTGACCATTGTTGTTGCCATCATACTGAATATCCCAAATAACGTTTCCCTCATGGTCCCTTAAGGCATAATCGAATGCTAGTCCGTAATTGTGGTAAGACTCGCCGCCTTTTGAATAAGTGACAATGTTTCCTTTCTTTGATCGACCTTGTGCATATAATTCATTCTGGCGTTTAATGGAACGCACTTCTTCCGTGATAACGACTCGAATACCAATACCCTTTGCTTTCTTTACTAGTGTGTCTTTCTTTTTCTCCACTGTCGGATGGAGTTCGGTGGGTTCCGGTGCTTCTTCTTCTTCTTGTTCAATGTAGGGATCATCAATTTTATTATAAAGCACGATGATTGCCGTGAAAAAAAGAATGATAATAATCCAAGCCAGGAAGTCTTTGTTGTACTTTTTCTTTTTCAAGGTAAATGTTCTCCTTTTGAAGGTATATCAGTGAAAACGTGGTTCATAGTGGTGGCATTTTAAGTGAAACGTTTTAAAAAAAGATCCGTATAATAGTGTAACCCGAGTAGTTAGGCATGTCGACTTTATATAGAATTATAAAAAAGGGGGGAGACAATGTTTTACTTTTTAAGCTGTTTAATTGGTTATTTGTTTGGCTGTATTCATGGTTCGCAAATTGTTGGTAAATATAAGAAGGTTAATATAAAAGATACAGGCGTAAAAAATGCTGGTGCATCAAATACGACTATTTTACTTGGGTGGAAATTCGGGATTTTAGTTGCACTTATTGATATTTTTAAAGCAACATTATCTATTATACTGCTGTTATATATTTTAAATGAAAATGATGTCACAGGAGAAGCGCAAACATTAATGGTTTATATCAACGCCTTATTCATTATTATTGGTCATAATTATCCAATTACAATGAATTTTAGCGGGGGAAAAGGTACAGCATCGTTAGTAGGTATATTGCTTGCAATTGATTGGAAAATTGCTGTGATTGGAATAGGTATTTTACTCGTGCTAACATTTGCAACCGACTATTTAGTAATCGGTGTATTGTTTATGTATCTGTCATTTTTAGTAACGACTTATTATTTCTTTGGAATAGAGCCAATGATGGTTGTTGTGTTGCTTTCTATTTTATCAACAATGAAACATATTGAAAATTATAAACGTATCTTAGCCAAAGAAGAAACAAAACTGTCCAGTATGTTTCAAAAGAATACAAAATAATGGGATTAGGTGATGGAATGATGATTGTTGATATTCTAATATGGATTACAATTGTTGCATTATTTATCTTAAGCTTTGCAGGAATTATTTATCCCATTATCCCATCACCACTTGTGATTTGGATTGGATTCTTGTTGTATCATTTCGTGATTGATGCTGAAGAGCTCACTGTTTTGTTTTGGGTGGCAATGTCCATTCTGACGGTTATTCTTATTGGGGCAGATATTATCGCAAACAGTTATTTTGTTAAAAAATTCGGTGGCAGTAAATGGGGTGAACGGGGAGCAGGAGTTGCTGTTATTCTCGGTTCGTTTATTATGCCGCCATTCGGTATTATCGTGTTGCCATTTATCGTTGTATTTACGATCGAAATGATACAAAAACGTACTACTGGGGAGGCCGTTCGTGCATCGTTTGGCTCTTTAATTGGATTTTTAAGTGGGGCAGCTGCGAAGGTTATTATTCAACTTATCATGATTGTATGGTTTATAATAGTCGTAATAATGTAATAGAAAGGAATCGATAACATGATAAATCCACCACGAGTTTTGACATTTGCCGGATCTGCGGCAGGAGGAAGTGCCGGCATACAGGCAGATTTAAAAACATTTCAGGAATTGGACGTATATGGGATGAGTGTAATTACAGCGATTGTTGCCCGTCATCCGGAAACGAATAAAAATGTCCACCCGCAAACACTAGAAGCAATTGAGGCACAATATGCGACAGCTATGAATCAAGTTGGAATAGACGCTTTGAAAACAGGAATGCTTTTTTCAAAGGAAGTAATTTTGAAAACAAGTGAAATAATCAAGGAATCAACGATAGATCATATTGTAGTTGACCCGGTTATGGTTGGGAAACTCGATTCAAAATTGCTTGAGGATGATGCGATAGTAGCAATGAAACGTGAACTTTTACCATTGGCTACCATTATTACACCAAATATGCCGGAAGCATCGTTTTTGCTGGATGAACGTAAATTAACGAATGTGGATGATTTAAAACAGGCAGCTGTAGACCTTCATCATTTGGGACCGAAATATGTTTTGGTAAAAGGTGGTCGACTGGAGGGACCAGCAATCGACGTTTTATATGACGGAGAAAGCTTCACAACGTTTGAGGCGCCTAGGATTGATACGGTCAACACAAGCGGGGCAGGTTGTACTTATTCAGCAGCAATTACAGCACAATTAGCTAAAGGAAAAAACGTCATGGAAGCAGTGAAATTGGCAAAAGGATTTGTTACGACAGCAATTGAGTATGGGTTTTCTTACACTGATAAAGTTGGGCCGACCTATCATGCTGCATTACGGACAAAAGGGGAAGCGCATAAAATAATGGTTCGATAAAGGGAATAATCTAAAATTGGAGGGTTATGAATGGGGAAACGAGCTCTAATTAATATTGATTATACGTATGATTTTGTTGCGGAAGATGGAAAGCTTACGAGTGGTAAACCTGGGCAAGTGATTGAGGGGAAAATCGTAGCACTAACAAAGGAGTTCATCGATGCAGGCGATTATGTCGTATTCGCAATTGATGCACATGAAGCTGGGGATAATTATCATCCAGAGTCAGTCTTATTTCCACACCACAATGTAATCGGGACAAAAGGTCGGAATCTATATGGGGAACTGGCCACTGTCTATGAAACAAATAGGGACGCTAAAAATGTCTATTATTTTGACAAAACACGCTACAGCGCATTTGCTGGAACAGATTTGGAAATCAAATTACGTGAACGTGGAATTGACGAAGTGCATCTTGTAGGAGTATGTACCGACATTTGTGTGTTACATACTGCCGTGGATGCATACAACAAGGGATTTAATATCGTTGTTCATCAAGATGCGGTGGCTAGCTTTAATCAAGCAGGACATGAATGGGCATTAGGACATTTTGCGAATACACTTGGTGCAAAAGTGATATAAAATAATACTCGATGGGAGCTTGCAGAAAGGAATTTCTCTGCAAGCTTTTTTGATATATAAGAAACTATAAAATTTGGCTCTAATTTGTTCTCGGATAGGGCGGAGCCACGTCCAGCTCCAGCGCCCAGCGACTAGCGAGACTTCCCTCGCCTCCGTACGATAAGTCAACATCGGTTTACATCTAAAGGAAGGCCGACTAAAAACGGGCTTTGCGCCCAACGTCGGCATACCCCTTTTGCAGGGGCATGTTTCCTTTATCTCCTACGGCTCAGTCCAGTCCGTACGTCGCTAAACGGGCGCTTCCGCTTTTGTTCTAGCAAAAAATGAATGGAAGGATTCAAATCAATCAGACTCAGTGGTTAAACGCTTACAAATAATACATCAATTCAAAATTGTCAAAAAAGGTATTGACATTCTAATTAAATTTGCTATGATTAGAAAAATTAAGTTTTCAAGTCTATGTAAATTGTTTAAATATGGTGAAGAAGACAGGTGCATTGAATCAGGTTCATTAGAGAGCTGGTGGATGGTGTGAACCAGTGAATCTGGCAATGGACAGCACTTCGGAATAGACAGGTTGAAATTGAAGTAGATCTGTCCGGCGTATGCCCGTTAAGCATAGGAACCAATGAAGACTGCTTATTCATGCAGTGAAAAAAGGGTGGTACCGCGTGAGATCAAACTCTTCGCCCCTGAACTATTATAGGGGGTGGGGAGTTTTTTATTTTACGGATCGACTTAATGAAATAAAGGAAACTTTCAGGAGAGGGGAGACGAATCATCTTACAAGACACAAGTTTACTTCGAATACCTGGTCCAACACCAATACCGCCAAGTGTTCAACGTGCAATGAGCCAGCCGATGATTGGACATCGGGGCATCGAAACCAAGGAACTTTTAGGGCGAATTAAACCTAAATTAAAGCCTATTTTTGGTACAGAACAGGAAGTGATGATGATTACTGGCAGCGGCACTTCTGGTTTGGAGACGGCTGTTGTTAATGCGACAAAAACTGGGGATGAAGTTCTAGTGATTGTTACAGGTGCTTTTGGAGATCGGTTTGCAAAGATTTGTGAAGCGTATCAATTAGTTGTCCATCGCCTTGAAATTGCATGGGGAGAGGCGATTGATCCGGAACAAGTTAGAGAATTTTTACAAAAACACCCGCAGTTAAAAGCTGTCTTTGCTACATTCTGTGAGACATCAACGGGAGTGTTAAACCCGGTAGCGGCGATTAGTAAAGTTGTGCATGAAAACACCGATGCTCTAATCATTGTGGATGGTGTATCGTGTGTTGGTGGTGTAGCAGCAAAAATGGATGAATGGGAGATTGATATTCTTGTTACTGGATCGCAAAAGGCAATGATGCTGCCAGCCGGGTTAACTTTTATTGCTGCTAGTAAGCGGGCCTGGAAGGTGATCGAAGCGAATCCACAACCAAGATTTTACCTTGATTTGAGAAAATATCGCGATAATTTAGCGGGAAATTCTACACCCTTTACTCCGGCTTTATCCTTGCTGTTTGGGTTGGAACAAACTTTGACGTTAATGGAAAAGGAAGGATTGCAACAGGTTTACGATAGGCATATAACAATGATGGCAATGTTACGTAGCGCAGTGAAAGCATTAGAGATCCCTTTACTTACAAAAGATGAAGCAGCTTCGCCTACCGTTACAGCTATTCAATTAGGTGACGTGGACGCAGAGAAATTAAGAAAACAGGTGAAACAAGAATTTGGCCTTGCTATCGCAGGTGGTCAGCAACATTTAAAGGGTAAAATTATCCGAGTTGGTCATATGGGCTATTGTGCACCACAGGATGTTTTGCAGCTTGTTAGTTTACTAGAGTTAGGTTTAAGCAGAATAGGTAAACAAATAGATTTAGGGCAAGGTGTAAGAGCGGCACAGGAAATTTATTTGCATAGGGGGAAGTAAGCCATGACATATAATGTATTAATTAGTGATCCGCTAAGTGAAGATGGTATTTTTCCACTACGGGAAGCGGAGGACGTAGAGATCGTTTTGGAAACAGATCTGTCCAAAGAATTATTGCTGGAGCGAATACCACATTTTGACGCGTTATTGGTAAGAAGCCAAACGCAAGTAACGAGAGAGGTTATTGAGCGAGCATCGAACCTAAAAGTAATCGGCCGAGCCGGTGTAGGGGTAGATAATATTGATTTGGAAGCAGCGACAGAGAATGGTGTAATCGTTGTTAACGCGCCAGACGGAAATACAAATTCCGCTGCAGAGCATACGATGGCAATGCTGACCTCATTGGCAAGGAAAATACCACAGGCTTTTTATGCATTGAAGCAAAACCGTTGGGATCGTAAAAAATATGTTGGTGTGGAGTTGAAAGGAAAAACATTAGGGATTATCGGGCTTGGGAGGATTGGTGCAGAAGTCGCTGCCCGGGCAAAGGGACAGCGGATGAATGTGATTGCATATGACCCATTTCTGACTGAGGAAAAAGCGGAAAATATGGGAATAGGCTATGGTACGTTTAATGAAGTACTGCAGGTGGCAGATTTTATTACCGTCCATACCCCATTGTTAAAGGAAACAAAACATATCATTAACAAGGACGCTTTTGCCATGATGAAGGACGGTGTGCAAATCGTCAATTGTGCACGCGGTGGGATTATTGACGAAGAGGCATTATATGATGCGATTGTGGAGCGGAAAGTGGCGGGAGCGGCATTAGATGTATTTGAGGAAGAACCAATTCATCATCATAAACTATTAGAGCTTCCGGAGGTTATTGCGACACCACATTTGGGTGCTAGTACAATTGAAGCGCAAAAGAATGTTGCAATTGATGTGAGTCTCGATGTTGTGGAAATACTCCGGGGCGGTTTGGCACAGAATCCGGTTAATATACCATCTGTACCACAAGAGGTAATGAAGAGAATCGAACCATACTTTTATTTATCGGAAAAACTGGGTGCTTTCCTCGCACGCTTGGAAAATGAAGTAGTGGAGGAAATTTGGATTTATTATGCAGGGGACTTGGCGGAGATGGAGGTTACTCCTTTAACACGAAATACGGTAAAAGGGTTATTAAAACGACACCTTGGGGACCATGTGAACACAGTAAATGCATCGTTTTTGGCTGAAAAGAAGGGGATAACGATCCATGAGCAAAAAACTTCCTCAACCAAGGGCTTTACCAACCTGTTAACGGTCGAAACAAAAACAAAATCTGGTAAACGAAAAGTGGCAGGAACATTATTGAATGGACTTGGTGCACGAATTGTGAAGGTCGATCATTACAGTATGGATGTCGTTCCAGAAGGTCATATGGTCTTCATCCATCATAAGGATCAGCCGGGGGCAATTGGCCGTGTTGGCAGTCTACTTGCGAAAAACGATGTGAATATTGCTACCATGCAAGTTGGCCGTACCGAAATAGGTGGCGATGCAATCATGATGCTCGTGATTGATAAACAACTGGAAAAATATGGATTGGACCAATTGTTAGGGCTTTCGGATATTTATCATGCAACTGCCGTGGATTTGTAAAACGAGAGTAGCAGTTTATTTCCGGGGTCGGCGTCTTTAGAATATAGAAATACGTGTGATGGGTAAGCCAAAGACTGGCACAATTATCATACAGTTGTGCCAGTCTTTGAGTCTGAACTTTTCATATGTTCTTCGGCAAATTTTAACCCGAACGTCTCTGGTGACATTTCATCTGCCTTTGGTAAGCTCCGTAATTTTGGATGGAGTAACCAAACAATCGACACAAATGCTAGCCCCAAGCCAGTTACAGCAAAGATTAACGTGCTGCTTGTAATGGTTGCAAAATATCCACCAGCCAATGAACCAAGTGGCATGGCAATTGTCGACATACTAGCAGATACGGAGCCAACTCTCCCCAATAGCCGATTTGGTACAACGGTTTGCACGGTAGCTGCAAAGATAACATTTGTTCCGCCAACTGGTATCCAGGCAATACCATATATAACAATGGCAAGATATGTCCATGGTAAGGTGGCGGATAAAATCCAACACACAGCACCGATTAAAAACGCGATGATCGTGAACAATCCTACTTTAAATTTCCCCATCCAGCTTGCAAATAAGGCACCAATTAAAGCGCCTGTCGACATTGCTGCTAGATAGAAGCCATATATTTCTGATCCACCCCGTTCATCCGCAAATGCCGGCAAAATCGCCATTGCACCGCCAATGGCGAAGTTTGCAACAATAGAACCAATTAGAAAGGTCGCCATTAATGAGCGAAATACAATAGAAAAGCCTTCTTTTAAATCGATTACATATTTTTTAATTCCCTGAACAATTCCTTTATCTTTAGTGGCCTTTTGCTCAACAGATGAAGGAATCTTTAACGTTAAGAATAATATTGCTGCAACGGCAAATGTTAGAGAGTCGACAAGATATAATGTTACTGCACCAACAAATGCAACAAGTACCCCCGATAACGCATTAAATACTAAGTCAATTCCTTGATAAGCAAAGGAGAAATAGGAATTCCCTTTTACCAACTGGTCCTTCGAAAGGATTAACGGCAAAGCCTTTGACTGTGAAGGATAGGCAAATTGCTCAATAAAGGAAACGATTGGCATGACAATCAATACGATTTGTACGGTTAATACATCAAAATAATAGGCGATCGGAATGGTTAGAATGAGAATTGCCTGAAGCACTTGTGTGATAATTAATGTTCGTTTTACCGGCCAGCGATCAACGAACGGACCAGTGACAAATTGTAATGATGTAGGGAGTAATGTTAAGAAACCAGCAAGTCCGGAATAAAAGGCATTTCCGCCTAGCGTGTATACAAGCCACATTGCTGCCACGTAATAAATACTGTCGCCCATATTGGACACAATTCTACCTAACAATAAAAACAAGAAATTTTTATTTTTTAATATCCTCATTATCACTTTTCCCCTTATCAATTGGAATTTGAAACTCTTCTTCCTCAATTTGGAAGCCAAGATGCAAGAAATAATAGGTATTAGTATCCTCTGATGTTTCCTCACCCAATTGTTGCAATTCTCGCATCAAGGCATAATATTTTTTCTTCCATTCAATAAATTGCTTTTCAGTTGCTTTAAATTCACCGTTAGTTGTGATATAGCCCCAATCTTCCGGATTTTCGCTATGATTTTTGTTTTCAAATGCATAACTTGGTGCAATTTCGAGCCTGCGTTTGGCGCGGTCTAAAATGCTGTAAATCACTTGGCGGGTTGTTTGATTAATTTCATCTTGATGCGGAAGTAATTTCTCTGAAATGGTGAAGCTACCTGAAACGGATTGGTAAAATTTCTGGATAATCCCATTCTTTTCTTCCGTTTTTATCATTTCAATTAAGTTATTTTTTTCGAGCTCTTTTAGATGGTAATGCATCTTGCCGCGGGGGATGTTCATTGCTTCAGCTAGTTGTTGTCCAGTGTAGGGCTTTTCAATGAGATGCATCATCATTTCTGCACGGAGCGGATCCCCTAATGCCTTTAATTGGTTGTGTGTTGTTAATGTCATCATTTGTTCCATCATATTTGCCTCCATTGTCAAATTAAATTAAACAGTCAAATTAATTTAACAATACTTTAGCACAGTAATTATTAGAAAGTAAAGACATTTTTGTTTAAAGGTAAGAAAGAAAAATATTTGCCTCTAATTTGCTTTCGGTAGGATGAGCCACGTCCAGCTCCAACGAAATTTTCTCCGTACGATAAGTCAACATCGGTTCGCTTCCACTTTTGTTCTTTATGTGCTGTTGATTAAAGTATAAGGGGAAGGGAGGTTTTGTTTAACGTCTGGTAGGATGAATTGAACTCATACTAGAGTCTGATTTTTTGTTAAAGGATTTGATTTAATCATAATAAAATTAACCAAGATATCTTTGCAATGTTGGAAGATGCCTATGTTTTCCGGTGACATGTCATCTACCTTAGGCAAGCCACGTAACTTCGGACACTCGTAATACCTCTGAATAACTCATTACGTTAAAGGGAAAATACAGTTGAAAAGGAGTGATGAGGTGAAAAACTTTGCAATAGAGTATAATAAAAGTTACCTAAATGGTGAGTGGGCCGAAGGGGATGCAGGAAGAACTTACGATATATTGAATCCGTACGATGACTCAGTTATAACTACGGTAAGCATCGCATCATTAAAACAGGTGAAAGAAGCCTACGACATTGCAGAAAGGTGTCAAAAGGATTGGGCACATTCATCAATTGAGGAACGTGGAGACATCTTCCGTAAAGCGGCTGAGTTCTTACAAAACAATCGGGAAGAAATTATTGAAATTGTGAGCCAAGAAACAGGTGGAACATTGTTAAAGGCTGAACTGGAATTAAATCTATCCATTGATGTTTTGAAAGAAACGTTTCAGTATATGGATGCCGCTGAGGAAGTAAAACAAGTGAAATCCTCCATTGAAGGGAAAATAAATAAGATTTACCGGCAACCATTAGGTGTCATTTCTTCTATTTCACCGTTCAATTTTCCAATGAATTTATCGATTCGCTCGATTGCACCGGCAATTGCCCTAGGTAATACCGTGGTGCATAAGGCCGACCTACAAGTTGGATTAACTGGAGGCTCTATTTTAGCAAGAGCTTTTGATTACGCGGGTTTACCAAAAGGTGTCTTCCAGTCGGTAATGACTGATATTGATGAAATTGGCGATGAAATGATGGAAAATCCTGTTGTCCAATTGATTGCATTTACCGGTTCAACAAAAGTTGGAAAACATATTGGAAAAATTGCTGGTGAGAACCTTAAACGAGTCGCCCTGGAGCTTGGAGGTAATAATCCCTTTGTTGTTTTACAGGATTCCAACATTGATAAAGCTGTGGATGCAGCAATTTTTGGTAAATTTATGCATCAGGGTCAAATATGTATGTGTATTAACCGGATTATTGTCCATCAGGATTTGTATGAGGAATTTACTAAGAAGTTTATTGAGCGTGCAGCAAATTTGCCTTATGGTGATCAAACAGAATCCAAAACCGTGATAGGGCCGTTAATCAATCAAAGTCAGCTGGAAAAGGTACAAGGAATTATTGAGAAGGCTAAAAATACCGGGTTAAAATTGGGTCTGGAAGGAAAGCGTATAGGTAATGTATTGACTCCATATGTTTTTGTTGATGTTGATAATCGCGATGAACTCGCGCAGACGGAATTATTTTCTCCAGTCGCGTCAATCATTAAGGCTGACAGCGATGATCATGCAATTGACATGGCCAATGATACTATATACGGATTAACATCTGCCATTTTTACATCCGATTTACAAAAGGGTGAAGCATACGGATTGAAAATCGATTCCGGAATGACTCATGTGAATGACCAGACAGTTAATGATGCAGCAAACATACCATTTGGGGGTAACAAACAAAGCGGGATGGGTCGTTTTGGTAATCCGTGGGTGATTGATGAATTTACCAAAATGAAATGGATTTCCGTACAGGATGAGTATCGGGAATTTCCATTTTAGCGATGTTTATTTCGTTCTCCTGTAGTAAAATAGATTAAAATTAAATTTATCTATAGGGGGAGCGAAATGATATTCGCACAAGATACGTTTGATGAATATACAATTAGAATAGCAGGCGTGAACGATTTGAACGCAGTGTTAGAACTATTGTATGAAGCAGCAAATTGGTTAAAGGAAAAGGGAGTTCCACAGTGGGGGTATTTGCGCAGTGGAGGAGAAGACGAGGAAATCCGCCAAGATATATTAGCTGGAACGACATATGTAGTAGAAGATAATGATAGAAATATCGTGGCGACCTTTAATCTTTCTCCAAAACAAAACGATTGGGACATTGAAATGTGGGGCAAACGAAGTGATCAGGCCTATTATTTGCACAGGCTTGCGGTAGTTCGAGGTCGCCATCATCAGCAAATCGGAAAAAGGCTTTTGCGTTGGATGGATGACAACATGCTAATCGATGATGGTTATATACGATTGGATTGTGTGGCGGGGAATCCTGTTTTAAACGATTATTATCAGCAAGCAGGATTCACGTTTTCCGGGTATACGGGGGAAGGAGAGGACAAGTTTTCCAAGTACGAAAAACCTTTAAGCAGAAAGGCTTGACTTTACTTTTTGATCCATATATATTTAACAATACATAGATGAAACGTTGACAAGGATTAGTACAATTGAAACGTCTTTCACAAGAGAGGAAATGGGTGGTGCAAATTTCTAAAGACTCAATTGGAACCTGCCTTTAAGTTCGCCATCACGAAAGATGCGCGCGGTTCATAACCGTTATGAAGTAAAGTGGCATGACAGAGGCCGGAGTGTGCTCTCGATTGCAACAAGGGTGGTACCACCAAACCTCGGTCCCTTTTCATGGGATACGAGGTTTTTTGTATGGGACATGGGACAGGCCCCTTGTCCCATTTTAAAAAATATACGTAAACCAAAATTTTAAACGAGGTGTTTGGATTGGGTAAAAATAAGCAATTTGTAGAAAAGGTAACCGCAATGGAGGATGATTTCGCTCAGTGGTATACCGATGTGGTAAAACAGGCTGAACTTGTTGACTATGGAACAGTCCGCGGAACGATGGTTATTAAGCCTTATGGTTTTGCCATTTGGGAAAATATTCGTGACGAACTGGATCGGAAATTTAAAGAGACAGGACATTCGAATGTTTATTTTCCATTATTTATTCCGGAAAGCATGCTGCAAAAAGAAAAGGATCATATCGAAGGCTTTGCACCGGAAGTAGCCTGGGTGACACACGGTGGTGAAGAAGAATTAGCGGAACGGATCTGTGTTCGTCCAACTTCGGAGGTGCTTTTCGGTGAATATTATGCAAAAAATATTCATTCTTACCGTGATTTGCCAATGCTTTACAATCAATGGAGCAATGTCGTTCGCTGGGAGAAGACAACACGCCCATTCCTACGTACATCGGAATTTTTATGGCAGGAAGGTCATACTTGTCATGCTACAGGTGAGGATGCCCAGGAAGAGACGGAAAGGATGCTCGGTGTGTATGCCGATGTCTGTGAAAACTATTTGGCGATCCCTTTAATTAGCGGACGAAAAACGGAGAAAGAAAAGTTTGCCGGAGCTGATTACACATTAACAATTGAAAGCCTAATGCATGATGGTAAGGCATTGCAATCTGGTACGTCTCATTATTTAGGTACCGGATTTGCAGAGGCATTTGATATTCGTTACTCGGATAAAAACGGTGAACAAAAACCAGTTCATCAGACTTCATGGGGAATGTCAACTCGTATTATGGGTGCATTGATCATGGTCCATGGTGACAATCGTGGCTTGGTAATTCCGCCAAGGATCGCGCCGACACAAGCTATGATCGTGCCAATCGCCCAGCATAAAGAAGGGGTTTTGGATAAAGCATATGATTTGCGGGATCAGCTGAAAAATATTGCCCGTATTGATATCGACGCGAGTGACAAAACACCAGGGTGGAAATTTAACGAGTCTGAGATGAAGGGAATTCCGGTCCGCATTGAGTTAGGGCCAAAGGATATTGAAAAAGAGCAGGTTGTTCTTGTTCGTCGGGATACAGGTGAAAAAGAATTTGTTGCATTGCGTGAGGTGGACGACCGTTTGCCTGCACTATTGGAGGAAATTCAACAAGGTCTGTATGATAAAGCATTAGCACATCGTAACGAAAAAACATCCGTCGCAACAAACATGGAAGAATTTAAACAAACGCTTGAGCAAACAACCGGCTTTATTAAAGCGATGTGGTGTGGAGATCAGGCTTGTGAAGAAAAAATTAAAGAAGAAACAACAGCAACATCTCGCTGCATTCCATTTGAACAGGAAAAAGTCGCTGACACATGTGTATGTTGTGGAAAGAAAGCAAAAGAGTTGGTTTATTGGGCAAAAGCATATTAATTTTAAAAAACCGAGTGCTTGAAAAGCTGCTCGGTTTTTTTACATCAACCCCGAATGAGATCAAAGAAAATTCTATAGGTCATCATGCTTCCAGATAAATTAATGGAAGGGTTATGTTACCCTCTTAACGCTTTCTCAATATCTTTTTTTATGCTTTCAGGCTTAGTTTGAGGAGCATACCGATTGATGACATCACCGTTTTTGCTGATTAGGAATTTCGTGAAGTTCCACTTAATCTGCTTCGTCATCAGACCTGGTGCTTCCTCTGTTAAAAACGTGAATAAAGGATGCGCTTTTTCCCCTTTAACATCTACTTTGCTAAACATTGGAAAGGTTACCCCGTAGTTTCGTTGACAAAAGCTCGAAATTTCCTGGTCATTACCGGGATCTTGATGATGAAATTGATTGCATGGGAAACCAAGTATCTCAAATCCCTGTTCGTTATAATCTTCATAAAGCTTCTGTAAATCGGCAAATTGTGGGGTGAATCCGCATTTGCTTGCTGTATTTACAACTAGAAGTACGTTCCCTTTATAATTCCCTAAAGATTTTTCTTCACCACGTATTGTTTTGACAATGTAATCATAAATACGAACGATAATCATCGCCCCCTTTTGTTAAAGATTAGCAACCTATTAATCAAGTGTCAAAGGATGTATTTATTTTATGAATTTTCTTAAAACTTGAATAGCAGGTGAAAAAAAGTTAAAATATATAATAAAACGTTTTCAACTAAAAATGAAAACGTGTTTTATGCAATTGCTGTGACAAGCAATTTGTTCTAAATAAAAAACGTAAAAGGGGGAGTTTAGTTTGAAAAGGAAAACATTATTTTTATTGGTCCTAGTTCTTACTATCGGCATGATTTTGAGTGCATGTGGTGAGAGTGGTAAAGGTTCCAGTTCTGATTCTGGTTCAGATGATGGTGGTGACAAGGAAGCAAAAACCAATCTAACCTTGGGAACTGGTAGTGTCGGCGGTGTTTATTATCCATTAGGCGGCGAAATGTCTACGCTTTGGAAGGATAACATCGATGTAGATGGCTTTGATGTTAGTTCAGTAGAATCCGGGGCCTCTGTAGAAAACATTGCTAAGATTCAGTCTGGTAACTATCAACTGGGAATTGCCCAAAACACTACTTTAATCAGTGCTGTTAATCAAACAGGCGAATTTGAAGGAAAAGAGATTGATAATGTAGCAGTAATTGCTTCACTTTATCCAGAAGCAGTGCAAGTTGCTACTTTAGAATCAACTGGTATTGAATCAATTGCCGATTTAAAAGGCAAAAAGGTTGCAATTGGACCTCCAGGTGGAGCGACTCGTGAAGCAGCTGAATTAATTTTGAAGGCATATGGTATTGAAGAAGGCGACTATGAAGCATATGAAGAAGGTTTTGGTGATGCAAAAAGTAAATTGCAAAACGGAACAATTGATGCTTCCATTGAAGTAGTGGGTGTTCCATCTTCTTCAACAGATGAATTGCAGGCATCTACAAAAGAAGTAAAGCTTCTCAGTATTGAGGGAGATGCTTTACAAGAGGTAGTTGATAATAGTCAATATGAGGCATATACAGTTGAGCCTGGAACGTATGATTGGCTAGACGAGCCAGTACAGACAGTAACTGCGATGGCATTGCTCCTTGGTTCAAAAGATCAGGTAAGTGAAGACCTTGCTTATGAACTTACGAAAACATTGGTTGAAAAAGCTGGTGATATGTCGATCGAGCAAAAAAAATTAATTACAAAAGACAGCATTTTAACTGGTGTAGGTGATTTGCCAATCCATCCAGGAGCTCAAAAATATTTTGATGAAGCTGGTATTGAATAACAAAAAGAACCGGACGCTATTGTCCGGTTCTTTAACCTCAAAAATCATGTGAATGGAGGGTAAAACGGGTGGCTACACAGAATTCAAAAGAAATCGATAAGCATGAACTGATGGCCAAATACGATAAAGAAAGTACTTTTCGTACAAATTTAGGTCCATGGGGTTGGGTAACACTTATCATTGGTGGAGCGTTAACTATTTTTCAACTATATACGGCATTTTACGGCTCTAAGGTATCCATCATCCAAGGTGCAATTCACCTTGGTGCAGGATTAAGCCTAGTATATTTGCTGTATCCAATAAAATCATCAATGACAAAACGTAGAGGTGTTCCATGGTACGATGCTTTACTAGCTCTAGCAGCACTAGGCACTAACTTTTATATTATTTATCATTATGAGCGTTTAATTAACGATGCTATTATCTTTGGCTTTACAGCAATTGACCAAATTGTAGCGACTGCAGGAATTCTACTTTTATTAGAAGCAACAAGACGTGTTGTTGGACTTCCAATTGTTATTATTGCAATTATCGCGTTATTATACGGTCTTTTTGGCCAATATATTCCAATTATAGGACATGCTGGTTATGACTGGCCTTCGCTTGCAACAGAGATGTTCTTTAGTTCAAGCTCCATATTTGGTACCCCTATTCAAATTTCATCCACGTACATTTATTTGTTCCTATTTTTCGGGGTAATTTTGGTCAAGACAAATATTGGACAGTTTTTTAATGATATTGCATTACGGCTCACAGGAAAATATACTGGTGGAACAGCAAAAGCAGCTGTAGCAGCCAGTGGACTACAGGGAATGGTAAGTGGGAGCTCCGTTGCGAATACGGTCGGTTCCGGTTCATTTACGATTCCAATGATGAAAAATGCAGGATTTAAACCCCATTTCGCTGCGGCTACAGAGGCTACAGCATCAACAGGTGGACAGATTATGCCACCGATTATGGGTGCCGCTGCTTTTATTATGGCATCATATACAGGAGTTCCGTACAATGAGATTATTATAATTGCGATCATCCCAGCGGTTCTCTATTTCTCAGGTGTATTTTTAGGTACACACTTTGAAGCAAGAAAGCAAGGTATTTTGGGACTTCCAAAAGAACAATTGCCTAAATTAAAGAATTTAGTCAAACGACTGGATTTATTTTTGCCACTTATTATAATTGTTGGTTTCCTACTTGCTGGGAAAACACCAACTTTTGCAGCATTATTCGCGATTGTTACTGCATTTGTTATTAGTTTTTTCAGAAAAGATACGAGAATGTCATTTAAAGGTATTATTAAGTTACTTGAAGAAGGAGCTAGGACTGCGCTCCCGGTTATCGCTGCCTGTGCGACAGCAGGGATTATTGCAGGAACGGTAACTACCACAGGGTTAGGACCAAAAATCGCAGGCGGAATTATTGAGCTTGCACAGGGTCAATTCTTCCTTGTCATGTTTTTCACGATGGTAGCATGTATCATTTTAGGTATGGGCTTGCCGACAACAGCAAACTACGTTGTTACAGCAACAATGGCAGCACCAGCTTTATTGGCATTTGATGTTCCGGTGATCGCGGTTCATATGTTTGTGTTTTACTTTGGTATTGTCGCAGATATTACGCCTCCAGTCTGTTTGGCAGCCTATGCAGGAGCTGGAATAGCAGGTGCGAACCCAATGAAAGCTGGGGTGACTGCTGTTAAACTGGCCATTGCTGCGTTTATTATTCCATACATGTTTGTTTCGCAACCTATCCTGCTATTACAGGGGGATGCGAACGTAATGAATGTATCGATAGCGGTTATTACAGCTTTACTTGGAATGGCAAGCATTAGTGCAGCATTGATTGGTTATTTTGTTCGTTCGGTAAACTGGCTAGAGCGAATTATCATGATTGCCGCTGGATTGTTGCTTGTATATCCAGATATGAAGTTCTCATTGGCTGGACTAGTGATTTTCGGTAGTATCGCCGCAATTCAAATGATTAATAAGAAAGCAGATAAGAACAAAAGACAAATTGCCTAAAAACTGGGACATGGGGACAGGTTAGGTGTCCCATTTCCCAGCAATCCATAAAAAAAGACGTCTCATAAGGGGACGTCTTTTAAAATATTATGCTTCTTGTTTCATGTTTTCTTTTTCAATAATCTCCAATCTTTGTTGAATTTCATCTGGAGATAAATTATGTTCCTTTATATACATGTTGCGTGGGCTAACCCGGCATTCATGTGTACATCCACGCATATATTTATGCTCGTTTTCTTCTGAGCAGAGAATTTGTTTATTACAATCTGGATTTGCACAATTGACATAGCGCTCACAAGGTTTACCATCGAAATAATCGACACCTACAACGACATGCTCATTCTGGTTAACTGGAACGGAAATGCGCTCGTCAAATACATAACATTGACCATCCCATAATTCTCCTTGAACCTGTGGATCTTTGCCGTATGTTACAATCCCACCGTGCAGTTGTCCTACATCCTCAAAACCTTCTTTTAGTAACCAGCCCGAGAATTTTTCACAACGAATTCCACCAGTACAATACGTCAAGACTCTTTTACCCTCGATAAGATGTTTGTTTTCTTTCACCCATTGGGGAAGCTCACGAAATGTTTCTACGTCAGGTCGAATAGCGCCACGGAAGTGACCTAGATCGTATTCGTAATCGTTGCGCGCGTCTAATACAATTGTATCTTCATCCTGCATCGCTTCGTAAAATTCATTTGGCTCAAGATATTTGCCTGTTGTTTGATGTGGATCAATATCTTCATTCAATCTGAGTGTCACAATTTCTTTGCGGTGACGCACATGCATTTTCTTGAATGCGTGACCATCATGCGCATCAATTTTGAAGACCATATCAGCAAACCTTGGATCATTCTTCAATGTTTCCATATATTTTTTGGTTTGTTCAATAGTTCCGGAAACTGTACCATTGATCCCTTCATGGGCAACTAAGACACGTCCTTTTAATTCTAGGTCTTTACAAAATTGCAAATGCTGCATGGTAAATTCCTCAGGATCCTCAATTTGGACATACTTATAGTACAATAACACCTGATATTGTTTACTTTCTTCCATTTTATTTACCACCTATCATTCATATTTGCAAGATATAAATGTTTGGTAGTCCGTATTTTTTTATAATCTTGCAAGAGAATATTTTATCAATACTTAAGGTTTTTGGCAACTGCAAACATGCGTATAATGTAGATGCTGGTGTATGCTGGATAATTCTGTGCGGATGTAGGTGCAATCGTAAATATTTGTGATAATTATAGTTACTTTTAAAATACGGGAGTGACAGAAACCCCAAGTTATTACAAGGCGTTTATTTATAACTGTGAGAATATTAAAATATCAGATGATGAGGGAGGAATTCTCAGATGGATAAGCGAAAACTCCACGTATGGGAACCTGTTGGGAAAATTAATGGTGAATTACATTTAATGGGGATGGAGTACCCGGTAGGTGGTTTACAATTAAAGTTTGAGGACGATTCTGGAATAGGATATAAATTCATCTATGATCGGGTTGTTGATGGCTGGTGTGTATGGTCTTGTCGCTTTTCAGAGGAATGGACAAGAGGTGATTTATCTCTTATAGCATCTGAGGCTCGAAAAGAAAAATTCGGTGAAGATAATCAAAATTGCTTCTTCTACAAAATGACCAATTCAGAATTTGTTGAGTGGTATGATCAGTTAATTGGCCCTGGAAGTGAAATGTACCCCCATATTGAACATCATATTTATTTCACGTCAGATGATACTTTTGAAGTATTGAGTGAATATGAACCAAGAGTCATCGTTACGGAACTAAGTGAACAAGGGAAGGAAGAATCCGATAATGATGAAAATAGGTAATAAAATGTTTTAGCTGCAGGTGTGTTTGAGAATGTAGACCAATTGTGAGAGTAACGGTCTATGTGTAACATTTGAATTATGAAAATAGTTTGACGGTATTAAAAATATTTGACTAATCCGATAAGTGTTAATTTCTTTCTGGAAAATGTAACAAATAACTTGTAATTTCGTTTAATAAGGGGTAAAGTTGAAAGTAGCAAAAGGAAATTGAAGTTTGAATAATACTTTACGATCTCTTTATCAAAGTGGTGTAAAAGTATTTATGATTCAATTACTTTGCACGATATTTGTATAAGGAGGTCATTTTAATGACTGGTAAAGTAAAATGGTTTAACGCAGAAAAAGGCTTCGGTTTCATCGAACGTGAGGACGGAGACGATGTATTCGTACATTTCTCAGCTATCCAAGCTGAAGGATTCAAAACTCTTGAAGAAGGTCAAGACGTTGAATTTGAAATCGTTGAAGGTAACCGCGGACCACAAGCAGCTAATGTTGTTCGTCTATAATAAATAACTTGAAGAGAGCTTATCCTTTTAGGGTAAGTTCTTTTTTGTATAAAGAGTTTGTTCAACCCGAAAGTAGAAACATCGGCGCCAGAGCGAGAACATCGTCCCGAAAGTAGGAACATCGGCGCCAGAGCGAGAATATCGTCCCGAAAAGCAAAACATCGGCGCGAGAGCGAGAACATCGTCCCGAAAAGCAGAACATCGGCGCGAGAACGAGAACATCGTCCCGAAAAGCAAAACATCGGCGCCAGAGCGAGAACATCGTCTCGAAAACAGAAACATCGGCGCCAGAGCGAGAACATCGTCCCGAAAACAGGAACATCGGCGCCAGAGCGAGAACATCGTCCCGAAAAGCAAAACATCGGCGCCAGAGCGAGAACATCGTCCCGAAAGTAGGAACATCGGCGCCAGAGCGAGAATATCGTCCCGAAAAGCAGAACATCGGCGCGAGAACGAGAACATCGTCCCGAAAAGCAGAAAAACATTGCTTAAATAAACTCACACATGAAACCTTTCCATAAATCACAATCTGCATTATGATGTAGTTAGGATTATCATATAAAAGGGAGTGTAGGAATAGATGGCTTCATTTGATTGGCAAAAAGAAGCACAAGAACAGTGGGATAGTCGTGCTGCATTCTGGAATGAAAAAAGCACCGGCATGTGGGATACCGGGAGCCGAAGGGATATTGTTCCTTGTATAGAAAAGTACCTTACGAAAAAGGGGAAAATTTTAGACATTGGTTGTGGTGATGGGTATGGATCCTATAAATTACATAACGTGGGGTATCAAGTTACAGGGGTTGATCTGTCTACAGAGATGATTCGTCGTGCTAAGGATCGTGTTCCGAATGAGGAAATTGAATTTTTGCAAGGAAACGTTATGAACTTGCCGTTTGACAGTAACAGTTACAACGGCGTGATGGCAATTAATGTTTTGGAATGGACGGAACAGCCAGCAATAGCACTAAAAGAGTTGCAACGTGTTTTAAAAAAAGACGGACTTCTATGCATCGGAATTTTAGGACCGACAGCCGGACCACGCGCAAACAGTTATTCGCGAGTTTACGGGGAAAAAGCAATATGTAATACGATGATGCCCTGGGAATTCCAACGACTGGCATCTGAGAGTGATTTTGAGTATATAGATGGGTTTGGTGTTTATAAAGAAGGCGTTAAAAAAGAAAATTATCAAGGACTATCCCGTGAATTGAAACAGGCGTTGTCATTTATGTGGGTGTTCATGTTCCGAAAAGTTGGTGAAGTATAATGGATAAGAAAGAAGTGGAACAAAAGGTTATTAAAAGTTACCAAGATGATGAGAAAATGATGATCTTGATTTTCGCTCAGTGGTGTATAAATAGTTATCTGGAACCAAAAGATTTATATATGGAGGCTTATCCAACTCAGGGGAAAAATCATGCATTGGACGAAGCGCTGGAGTTAACCGTTCCAAAGGCAGAGTCAGAGGAAATCCCCGATCAAACAGTTCTCAACGTGCTCCAGCTTTTTGGTAATGATGATTTAGCCTTTATCGTCCAAGCAGAAATCGATAAACGAGAAGGATAAGCTGATATTTTCCTACCTATCAAATAATTTTATTAATGCCTGTGTTCCGCTATCACTCTCTCCGCTTGCCGCTAATTCCTTATACAGTCTGAGGGAGAGGGATAAACCAGGGGTGGCCATGCCCATCTCTTGTGCGGATTCCAGTGCAATTGTCATGTCTTTGATAAAATGTTTTACGAAAAAACCTGGGGAATAGTCACCCTCAATCATTCGTGGTGCTAAGTTTGATAATGACCAACTACCAGCAGCTCCAGTTGTAATACTATCCAAAACACGAACAGGATCAAGGCCAGCCTTCTTTGCGTATACAACTGCTTCACATACTCCGATCATATTGGAGGCAATGGTGATCTGGTTGCAAAGTTTGGTATGTTGTCCAGCACCAGCTTTCCCTTGTAGGATGATTTGCCCACCAATTACGTTAAAGATTGGCAGAAGTTTATCAAATACTGCTTGATCACCTCCGGCCATGATTGCTAATGTGCCGTTTTTAGCACCAACGTCACCACCAGAAACAGGAGCATCTAATGTATAAATGTTTTTTTCAGAAGCGATTCCCGCAATCTCTTTTGCCAATGCGGGCTTAGAGGTTGTCATATCAATTACATATGTACCTGCCTTTGCATTATTTAGAATGCCCGTTTCGCCAAAATAAATTTCCTCTACATCTTGTGGGTAGCCAACCATAGTAATAATAACATCCGCTTCTTGTGCTAACTCAATAATCGTATTTTTCCACAAAGCACCATTGTCAAGAAGATGTTGTGCCTTTTCCTTTGTCCGGGTATGAATTACTAAAGGATAACCCGCTTTCATTAGATTTTCGGCCATGCTCTTTCCCATGACGCCTGTTCCAATGAATCCGATTGTTGTATCTTTTGTCTCCATCGTATCGCTACTCCTTTTGTTTGGTATACATTGCTATTTCGACAAAGATAATCTAAATTCCTTTTGATTTATGGTATATTTAGTAAAAAGTCAAAAGGATGTGGGGAAAGTGTGGTATATAAAGTCATTTCAGGAGATTCCTGCAGAAGAGTTGTATCAGCTTATCAAAGCACGAATTGATGTTTTTGTTGTGGAACAAACCTGTCCATATGAAGAGTTGGATAATAATGATCAAGATGCAATCCATTACTTCCTAAAAATTGATGATGAAGTTGCTGCTTATGTACGGATTTTGCCAAAAGGTTTGAAATATCCCGAAGCCTCAATTGGAAGAGTGTTAGTTGTCAAAAAATTCCGTGGCAATGGGTATGCAAAACAAATTATGCAAAAAGCAATAGCATTTGTGAGGGATGAATGGAAGGAAAATAAGATAAAAATACAGGCACAGGAATATCTACAACATTTTTATGCTTCTTTTGGATTTGAACAAATTTCAGATGTTTACTTGGAGGATGATATTCCCCACGTTGACATGATTTGGCGTGAGAAATAAAGAATCAACTCCGCTGTTCTACACATAGTATAATTAGCAATCATTTTAAAAGGAATGGAGGCTAATGAATGATCACAAAGGAGCAATTAAATAGATGTAAAACAGCATTAGTGGAACGGCAAAATCAACTGATTGATCATGTACAAGATCATTTTGGCTTACAATATGAATTTTCTCAGGAATCAATCGGGGAGTTATCGAACTATGATAATCATCCGGCAGATCACGGTACTGCATTGTTTGAGCGAGGGAAGGATTTGGCATTAAATGAACATGCCGAAGAAGAACTCGAGGAAATAAATGAAGCACTTCACGCTATCGAGCAGGGGACATATGGCATTTGCAGTAAATGTGGTACGGATATACCGTATGAGCGTTTGGAAGCAATTCCGACAACAGATGTTTGTATCGATCATGCTTCAAATGACACGTTCGAGCATAGTCGCCCGGTGGAAGAAAAGGTATTTAGTCCGAATATAAACCCTAACGATGCCGGTGATGAAGTCGAAACAGGTTATGATGCAGAAGATGCCTGGCAGGATGTAAGTCGTTATGGTACCTCAGATTCACCCTCCGATATATATGGTGACCAAGAAGATTATAATGAAGTTTATCCGAATAGCGATGAGAATGTTGGTGCTTCAGAAAACGTAGAAGAGTTTTTAGCAGCCGATATAGATGGTAAATACAGCGGTGTCACCCCAAACCATAATAAATATGAGAAAGAACTTGATGAAGAATAATATTTTCTTTACTTATGAAAAATACACAAGTCAGTTTAGGCCGCTACTGACTTGTGTATTTTTTTGGAATAAAAAATTGTAATAAGGACGAAACCAATTGGGTAATTATTCCGTATTACATAAAAAGGAGTGAATCCCAATGGAGGAAAATAGAGGATGTATTAAATGTGGCAGTACCGATGCGGATAAAAAAGAGGTGGCGATGACTGGTACTGGATTATCAAAGATGTTTGATGTACAAAATAACCAGTTCATTGTTGTTTACTGTAAAAACTGCGGATACTCGGAGTTTTATAATAAACAAAGCTCAGCAGGAAGTAATATTTTTGACTTTTTCTTCGGGTAATGAACAAAAAGGGGCCCTTACCAAAAACGGTAAGAGCCCTTTATTGCGTTAATACCCACCAAACATACCACCTAATAATGTTCCAACTATCGATTCAATAAAAGATTGGATGAAAAATCCGAATACAAGTAAAGAAATAAAGTAAATACCTAGCAAAACGTAAATTCGATCAAATCCAACAGCTGGTTGTTCCAGCAAAATTAGTGTAGGAGCAATTAATAAAGCACCTAACACACTAATTAGAATAAATAGTGCTGATAGTGAAGTGAGATCTACTAAAGCAAATAAAAAACCAACTGTAAATAATAATAAGAATGGAATTAAATAACCGCCGTATTTTGCTAATACATCCATAAATGTTAAAGCTTGTGCAGCGAATTTCACTCCTGCAAATGTTAATGCAGCAACAAGCACAAATAAAATGATGAATTCGATTAGGGGCACAACAAAGCTGTCGAAAAATGACATCGATGGCCCGCCGAAAAAACCTGTTGGAATGGTACTAATGGATAAATGATAGCCTAAAGCAATTAATAATGAAAATATAACAATGGTTGTTACACTTGAGATCCAATCATTGCTATTTGCCTTCTTTGCCTCACTTGGACCTTTAACCAGTGTTACAAAAAAGTGACCGAAGTTTGCTCCAGCAGTTTTCAGCTTATCTACTGCTTCATTTGATTGGTAACTTGCTTGTTCCTGATGCGGTTCTTGGCTTGGCGGGTGAACATCGTTAGTGTTGATTGTTGGATCAGCAGCAGCTGCATATTCATCATTAGGCAGTTGAGCACCACAATTTGTGCAAAATTTTCCTTCCTCTGTTTGCTGTCCGCAATTAGAACATTGCATTACATCACTTCCTTTTGAATGGTGTTGTTCTTCTAGTTTAATATACTTTCGACAAACTTTTCAAAAATCCTTTATAAAAGAAGAATTCCGTACATAAAAATATAGTGGTTGGCGAAAGTACACATTACAATTATTATATCGGTTAATTATAAAAAAAGAAGAAGATTCACTTTTTTGTTAGGCTGTATTCTAGGTAGAGAGTTTTTATGAAAAGAGCCTTTTATTAAGAGGTATGGATAAGAAAGACTCCGGCATACGCTCAATGGATAAGGCGTTGCCGAAGTCTTTCTAAAGTTGCTTTTTATTTTGTTTCTCGTTCGGTAAGCGTTAATTGAATAGTTTTTGGCTTGCCGTTTCGGTAAATCTCCAAGTTGATCTTGTCACCAATATTTGTTTCGGAATACATGTATTTTCGTAAATCTAATAAAGAAGTTATTTTCTTATCATTAATTTTCGTGATAACGTCAAATTGTTGTAATCCTGCTTTGTCTGCAGGTGATCCAGCTTCAACATTTGCGATTACCATACCACCGTCAACTTTTTCTGGAAGCTGTACGTTTTGACGATATTGCGTTGGGACTTGATCAATTGATGCTGTGCTAATACCGATAAATGGACGTGCTATCTCGCCATCTGTTTCAAGCTGTTCGATAATAGGGACTGCTGAATCAATCGGAATGGCAAACCCGATTCCTTCTACCGTTTCTTTGGCAATTTTCATCGAATTAATTCCAATCACTTCACCGTCTCCATTTACTAAAGCACCGCCACTGTTTCCGGGGTTAATTGCTGCATCTGTTTGAATAACTTCGGTAATCCAATCGGGCTGTCGATCACCATTTGTATCGATTTCAATGTTACGTTGCAGACCACTAATGATTCCTTTTGTAACCGATCCAGAGAACTTCATACCTAAAGGGTTACCAATTGCGATAACAGTGTCACCAATGTGTAGATCACCAGAGGAGCCCAATTTTGCTACTGTTTTAATCTTACTACCATTGATTTGTAAAACTGCCAAATCTGTTAGGGAGTCAGCTCCTAATACCTTGGCTTTGATATGTTCCTCATTATTAAGAACGACATCAACTTCTTCTGCACCGTCGACAACATGATTATTTGTCACAACATATGCCTTTCCATCTTCTTTTTTGTAAATAATTCCGGAGCCTGATCCAACTTCTTGGCTTGGTGACCAAACACTCTGCTGCTGCTTATTGATAATGCCAACTACAGCCTTGGAAGTTTCATTTATATCCGAAGCAATATCAGCATCACCGGAAGCGATCGTTTTGGAAATTGCCGGTTGTGCTTGTTCATCACCACTTGAACTTGATTCACTGCTATTTGTGTTGCCTGTGGAATTAATTGGAATCACATTTGTAATGAACAGTGCAGCAACAATAACTGCCGAAATAACACCACCAATTACTCCGCTTAATAATGGATGGGACTTTGATTTTGGCTTATTTGTTACTTTATTTCCTTTTGAAGGCTTGGTTAGGCCAGGATCCTTCTCTGCATGGTAATGATTTTGTTCATGCTGTGCCTGATTAGCCTCCTCCACTTCATTAGTTGGCTGTTGGCTATTTTGTTGTTCATCTTGATTATGATGTTCCATTTAAATCACCTTCTTGAATAATTAGTATTACAATGATTATTGTACATGGCTGGTTTGGAAGGAATTTAGAATAAATGTAGAAAAAGTATGGAATTCCCTTTTCATTTTTCTTATTCCCTGTTTTGTGTAAAAATAAAAGTATATTAGTAAAACTTGACATTTGCTCTGTTTTTTGCAAATTAGAAGTTTTTCTTTGAGAGGTTGTTCAAAAAGTCACCAAATAATAAGCGGCGAATTTCTCGTTGGCTTTCAAAGAACTTCTGCTAAAAACCGCCCACGTCAATAGCCAACGCTGAAGTCAGCACGTCTTGTGCAAGCCCCTTCCTCATGTGCTTATTTATGTACACTCCGGGGCTCAAAGCTACGTCGCCTCGACCTACCTTCTTGCTTCTAATTTGGCAACTTTTTGAACACGCATTTTGAGGGGGTTCTAAATGAATTATCATATTGGTGTTGTAGAAGATGATACAAATATCCAAAATATCGTTTCTGCCTACTTGAAAAAAGAGGGTTTTATGGTAACAGTCCAAGACAATGCTGAGGATGCTTTCGATTTATGGCAAACACAGCCTCCGGATTTGTGGATCTTAGACATTATGCTACCAGGTATGGATGGATATGACTTTTGTAAAAGGATTCGCCAAGAGAGTGAAGTCCCAATTATCATTATTTCAGCGAAGGATGAAGAAGTCGACAAAATTCTTGGGCTTGAACTTGGAAGTGATGATTATTTAACGAAACCGTTTAGTCCACGTGAGTTAATTGCACGTGTGAAACGTTTATTAAAGCGAACAAAGCTAACGTTGGAAACAAATCAACCAACACAGGAAAAAGTAAAAGTAGAAAATTTATTAATATATAAGAATGATCGACGTATTTTCTGGAATGGACAAGAACAGGAAGTAACTACAAAGGAATACGACATGATTTTACTGCTGGCTGAGAATGTAAACAGAGCCTTTTCCCGTGAAGAATTATTGGTGAGTGTATGGGGAGAGGACTACTTTGGTAGTGATCGAGCAGTTGATGATTTGGTGAAGCGAATTCGTAAAAAACTGGATGGTATTCAACTGGAAACGGTTTGGGGCTATGGGTATCGTCTACGTTCTGAAGAGGAATAGGCATGAAACTTCAACATCAGTTAAACGCTGCATTTACGACATTATTACTGGTTATTCTGGCTGTTACCGGATTTGTAATTTACTCGTTAATACTCGATTTATTGGTTCAAGATGAGCAACGGCAGCTTAAGCAAAAGGGAGAAATCCTTGTCAGTATTCTCAACGAAGAATATGGTGCACAACAAAATATTCAGCAGTTCGGTGACTTCCTGCAGGATAGAGATTTGCAATTATTTATGTACGATCGAAAACAGAATAGAGTTCTCGATTCGACCATGTCCAAACGAGTTGAAAATGGTTTTTTTGCAAATAATGATTTCACTGATCAAAGTGAGGAACTATGGGAATATGGTAATGACAAGTATGTAACATCGAGAATCTTGTTTTATCCCCAAAGTACAGGACTAGAGCTGATTTTGTTAACCCCGTTAAAAGATTTACAAGTAGTGCAGCACGATTATTTTCAACGGTTATTAATTGTTTTTATCATCGGGGCTATTGCTGCCATTATACTAAGTTATTTTCTTACTAATAAGTTAGTTACCCCTTTATCAAAATTAAAATGGCAATTGAAAAAAATTGAGAAACGGAAATTTGATCAGATCGAGCGAATTCAAGCAACGGGTGAAATTAAAGAAGTAGAGCAAAGTGTGTTCGATATGGCAGATGAACTCCAGCGGTACATGAAGTCACAACAGGCATTCTTCCAAAATGCAAGCCATGAGCTAAAAACTCCACTGATGACGATTCAGGGATATGCAGAAGGAATTCGTGACCGTATTTTTGATGAAACAGATGAGGAAAAAGGCTTGGAAATCATGGTTACCGAAGTTAAACGGTTGAAAAAAATTATCAACGAAATGATTTTACTAGCGAAATTAGATAGTGAACAAACCGTATATCAGCCAGAAAAAATCGATATTTCTGATTTAGTTGATCAAGTGATGGACCGTGCATTGCCGTTTGTCAATGAGCAAGGGGTAACGATAAACCATAACGTGGAACCAAGTGTGACACTTGTTGCTGATCAGGAAAAACTGTTGAGGGCGTTGTTAAATATAACATTTAACGGGATTCGTCATGCAGCAGATCAAGTAATTATAAATGCAAAAAAACAAGATGGAAAAATCATGATTACCATTGAAGACGATGGTGACGGGATTCCAGATGAATTAATTCCACATATTTTTCACAGGTTTGTGAAAGGTAAGAATGGAGAAACTGGATTGGGATTAGCTATTTCACGGGCAATTGTTGAACAATCCGGTGGTAAAATTACAGTAGGGAAGTCGGATTTAGGTGGGGCTAAGTTTGTTCTGTGGTTTACCGAATAGTGTAAAATGCAAAAAATAAATTTTTATGATGTAGAATTATGTGATATAATAGTATGGTTTGAGTTATCTCACCTTAATAAGCAGTAAGATCAGCATTCTAATTAAAAGAACAAGTAGGAGCTTAACTGCCAATCAAGGTCCGATTCGTTTAACCAACAGTAGTGGGGGATCCCCATTTCATGTTGTAGTTTTACTTTATTCGTAACGAAAGAGGAGCGTACTTTTTATGCAATTAAGAGAAGATATTCGGAATATCGCGATTATCGCCCACGTTGACCACGGTAAAACAACACTTGTGGATCAATTATTGAAATACTCGGGTACTTTTCGTGAAAATGAGCATGTGGATGAACGTGCTATGGATTCAAATGATATTGAGCGTGAACGTGGTATTACCATTTTGTCGAAGAATACCGCTATTAAATATAATGATACGTCCATCAATATTTTAGATACACCAGGTCACGCCGACTTTGGTGGTGAAGTCGAACGTATCATGAAAATGGTTGATGGTGTACTTTTAGTCGTTGATGCATATGAAGGCTGTATGCCACAAACTCGTTTTGTGTTGAAGAAAGCATTGGAACAAAAATTAACACCAGTAGTTGTTTTAAATAAAATCGATCGACCTAATGCTCGTCCAAATGAGGTCATTGATGAAGTGTTAGATTTATTTATCGAATTAGGTGCAGATGATGAACAATTGGAATTCCCAGTTGTGTATGCATCGGCATTAAATGGAACTTCCGGAGAAGAGCCAGAAGATCAACAGGAAACAATGGAACCCGTTTTTAAAACGATAATGGAACATATTCCTGCACCCGTGGACTCTGCTGATGAGCCGTTACAATTTCAAGTAACGTTGCTTGATTACAATGATTACGTGGGGCGAATTGGAGTTGGGCGTGTTTTTCGCGGTAAAATAAGTGTCGGACAACACGTTGTTGTTATGAAAAAAGATGGGACGAATAAGTCATTCCGTATCAGTAAATTATTTGGCTTTATTGGTTTGAAACGGATTGAAATTCAAGAGGCCAAAGCTGGAGACATTATTGCGATTGCTGGAATGGATGATATTAATGTGGGAGAAACGATATGTCCACAAGACCATCCTGAAGCATTGCCAATACTCCGGATTGATGAACCAACATTGCAAATGACTTTCCTTGTAAATAATAGTCCATTTGCGGGAAAAGAAGGCAAATATATTACATCAAGAAGAATTGAAGAACGGTTAATGAAACAGTTGGAAACTGATGTGAGTTTACGGGTCGAACCAACTGAATCCCCTGACGCATGGACAGTATCAGGACGTGGCGAATTACACTTGTCTATTTTGATTGAAAATATGCGTCGTGAAGGCTATGAATTACAACTATCGAAGCCAAAAGTTATTATTAAAGAAATCGATGGTCAAAAATGTGAACCAGTTGAGCGTGTACAGGTTGATATCCCTGAAGAATATACTGGTGGGGTTATGGAATCACTAGGTGAACGAAAAGGTGAAATGATTGACATGGTTAATCAAGGAAATGGACAAGTTCGCATTGAATTCAAAGTACCATCACGTGGATTACTTGGATATACAACTGAATTTATGTCCCAAACACGCGGTTATGGAATTCTGAACCATACATTTGATTCCTATGAGCCATTTTTCAAAGGTCATGTTGGCGGCCGCCGCGAGGGAGTTCTTGTTGCATTAGAAAATGGTAAAGCATCCACATATGGTATTATGCAACTAGAGGACCGTGGCGTCATATTTGTCGAACCTGGAACAGAAGTTTATTCTGGAATGATTGTTGGCGAGCATAATCGTGAAAATGATATTACTGTCAATATTACAAGGGAAAAACACTTAACAAACGTGCGATCAGCAACGAAAGACCAAACAGCAACAATTAGAAAAACAAGAAGCATGTCACTTGAAGAAGCAATCGAGTATTTAGGTGATGATGAATATTGTGAAGTAACACCAGAATCGGTTCGTTTACGTAAGAAAATCCTAAACAAAAACGAACGCGAAAAGGCAGCAAAAAGATCAGTTTAAGTTAATATTTTCCGGAAAAGTATGAACGAATGTATACTTTTCCGGTTTTTTATCGGAAATAAATCCTTGAATTGACTGTGACGGCCAAATAATGGGTGTGAAAATATCAATGACAGGATATCCTGAAGTCAAGGTTTACTGTCTTTAGGTATTAATAGAAAAGCGCTGTTTGCTAAATGCAAACAGCGCTTTTCTTTAATTGTGATTCTTTCCCTTTTTTTCATTTGGAATATACTTTGTGAAATAGGCTGCGAAGATTAGACTGATGAACGATAGCCCCCAAGAAGCAATACCACTCCATTGCTTATCAAATCGCAAACCAACAATTAATATTATAGCACTAAGAATAAGAAACATTGTAGATAAATACCGCTTCATTTGTAACACCTCGGTTTAATAAGGGCTCAAATTTTTTGTTATAAAATAATTACCTTTATAGTTATAACATAGGCTTTTCTCATTTACAATGCAAAAAATTCTAGTGACCTGCAACATCTCGTCTGGTAAAGAACAACCATGTGACAGCTAGGAAAATCACATAATACACAGCGAGCACGGTAATTGAAAAACCTAGTGACATACCCTCTATCAATGGTTCACCATATGCATATTGCTGTAAATTTGTGTTGGCAAATAAAATGTATTTTGCAAAGGCCTTATCTGCAAAGAAACCAACAATAGAACTACCAGCGAACATAAGGAAGATTGCTAAGCCAATTGCAAGTGAACTTTGGCGGAAAATGGCTGATATCATAAATGCAAATGTTGCCATCATTAACAGCGTTACTAGTTGATAGCCGTATCCTTCCACAATCCTTTCCATAACAGAAATATATTCAAATCCACCACCACTCATTTTATTTTGGACAATGTGTGGATCCATTCCATTTACACCGAAAAGAATAGCGCCGACAATCCATGAAAATACTAAAACAGTTAATAGTGTTAATAATGCGAATAACAAGACTGATATATATTTAGAAAGTAAAATTTTAGTACGCGATATTGGTCTGATCAGTAGTAGTTTTATTGTTCCCCATTTAAATTCATTGGCAATAATTCCTGCAGCTACAATGATGGTGAATAATGTTACTAATGATAATAACATTTGATTTTCCATAACAAATTGCCATGCATCATATTTCGATGGTTGAATATCATGTTCCAAGTAATAATTATTTTTAGCAATTTCACTGGAGTTAAACCCGCTCATTGCATCCTCTTTTTCCATTTCTTCAGTTAGGGAAGCATTTTCTTCTTGTAGTACTTCACGCCAGTCATCACCTTGGTATTTATCGTTAAGATTAGCAAACGAGTTTGTCATAAGTCCTATCCCAAGAATAATTGCGGCCAGGAGAAGATACATGACCCAAGTTGATTTTCGGATGTAAATTTTTATTTGCTCATTGTAAAGTAGCTTGAAAAAATTACTCAATTGTATTCTCTCCAATCAAATCGAAAAATTTGTCTTCAAGCGATGCTTCGGCAGCATTGACTTGATAGACAGAAATATCCTGGTTTACCAGTGTTTGAATTAGCTTGGGAACGTGTTCTTTCTCGCTCTGAAATAGAAGTACGCCATCTTTAATTGTTGCATCGATACTATGATCCGTTTTTAATAGCTCTTTAGCCTTTTCTGCAGGCGTTACTTCCATTTGTACTTGAATTTCCTGCTTTTCGTTAGGGATTGCATGCAGATCCTGTGTCGTAATTAATTCACCATTTTTAATAATACCGATGCGATCACACATTAGTTCAACTTCCGATAAAAGATGGCTGGAGATGATCACTGCAACATGATCCTGTTCAGCTAACTTCCTAATATATGTACGAATCTCTCTAATACCAGCGGGGTCCAATCCATTGGTAGGTTCATCCAATATTAATATTGATGGCTTATGCAATAAGGCTTGGGCAATTCCTAGGCGTTGACGCATTCCTAATGAATATTTGCCAACCTTATATTTAATTGCCTTTTCTAGCCCAACGAGTTGGATAACCTCATTTATTCGTTCTTTGGTCACTCCAGGATTCATTCGCGCGTAATGGTTTAAATTTTGGATACCGCTCATAAACGGATACATCTCTGGGTTTTCGACAATTGCCCCGATTTCGCGAGCAGCTTGTTTATAATCGGTTTTAATGCTTTTGCCTAAAATCCGAATATCACCGCTAGTAATGTTCATTAATCCGACCATCATCCGGATAGTGGTTGTTTTACCAGCACCATTAGGACCGATAAATCCAAATACTTCGCCAGGATTAATAGAAAACGATAATCCTTTAATAATTTGTTTGTTACCGATCGTTTTATTAACATCAAGTAACTGCATTGCTGGTTCTGACATTTTTTCTTACCTCCATTTCATGTTCTCTATTAGTATATACGATAACATATCTTGAAGGTTTCACCCATTTATAATTGACATAAAAAATACACCCTACTTTGTAAGCAGGGTGATTTATTTCAACTAAACATCCAGCGCGAAGTTAAGTATTTCCCATGGCACCAAGTTTTCACTTTATCAATTCGGGATTTTCTCGTTTTGCTTCTCTTACTTTAGGCTTCCGGTAGTTACCAGCAATATCGGCTTGCTTAAACTCTTTTGCGTAATGCACCTCTTGGGCATCGGAAAGTTGTTTGTTTTTGGTTGGTTGATATTGTGTATTTCGCATGATTAATTATCCTTTCTAAAAATTATCGTATTCTATTAAATGCATTCCCGATTTATATAACCTAAAACATAATCGTTTCGTGATGGAGGAATCAAATAGGATGTATTCAAGATATATTATCCACGTGTTAAGATGGAGAAAAAGACCTAGGGGAATTACGAATGAAAATGAGAAAATTATCCGTCTTAATTCTAGTATTTATTTTTTTAGCTGCATGTGCTAGTGATAAAAATGTAGATACAAAACTGGAGAAGCATAGTGAAAAAGAGGTAACGAAACTTGAACCAAAGGAAACGGTGAAACAAATTACACTTTCAGCGATTGGTGACATACTTATTCATGATCGAGTATACAATGATGCAGAAGTGGGAGATGGGTATGATTTTCTACCAATGCTAGAGAAAGTTAAACCTTTTTTAAATGACACTACAATTACCATAGCGAATCAGGAAACGATGATCGGCGGTAAGGAAATTGGATTGTCCTCTTATCCTGCGTTTAATAGTCCGGTTGAGGTTGGCGATGCATTAAAAAAGGTTGGAGTCGATGTGGTGTCGATTGCCAATAACCATACATTGGACCGTGGAGAGGAGGCAATCCACCGTGCAATAAGTAATTGGGAAGCCATCGACATGATGTACACTGGTGCTTATAAAGATAAAAAGGATAGTGAAGATATACGAATCTATCAAACAGATGAGGGGATATCTGTAGCTTTTCTTGCTTATACGTATGGAATAAACGGGATTCCTGTTCCAGATGGGAAAGATTATTTGGTCAATTTAATCGATAAAGAGGAAATGGCTAGTGCAATTAACAAGGCGAAAAAACAAGCAGATGTGACGGTACTGAGCCTTCATTTTGGAAATGAATATGAACGCTTGCCGAATGATGAGCAAAAGGACCTTGCACAATTTGCCGCTGATAATGGTGTGGATGTAGTTATCGGTCATCATCCACATGTATTGCAGCCGCTGAAATGGGTGGAGGGTAAAAATGGTAACAAGACACTTGTCGCGTATTCACTAGGTAACTTTTTATCTGGACAGGATGAACGATATAATCGAATTGGTGGGATTTTGAAGTTTACGATTAAACAGATTACTAGTGTGGATGGGGAAAAGAACGTTGAAGTAACCGATCCGAAGTTCATGCCGACATTTGTAAGGTTTCACAACGAAACAGATTATAGGGTTGTGCCTATGTACCAGCTTACAAATGAGGAATTGAAAGACGCAAATAAACAATATCAGGAGATAAAAGAGCATATGTCACAGTGGATGCCTGAGCTTGAGTTTATGGAGAAATAAGGCTAGCAATAAGGAGTTGGTTTGATGAACGAAGAATATTTTGTTGGATGGGGTACGTTATCATTGATTAATGCAGGTCTGGCCCAAGGAAAGAATAGAAGTGGCTTAAACTGGTTTCTTGCTTCCTTGTTTCTTGGGCCGATTGCGACATTTATATTGGTGATGGTTGAGAAAAGACCTTACCAAGATGATTAGTGGATTGGTATGCATTTTTTAAAAATATTTTGAGAAATGAATCTGGTGGTTTTGTAATGGATGAATGAAAGAAAATGATTAATGACTTGCAAGGGGATTATAGTGTAAAAATAAAAAAGAGGTATGATATTCAAGTGAATAGTTTGAAGTTCGACAGAGTAACGTGTTAACAAAAAACAGACTTTTCGGTGTCTTATTAATCGAACTATAGTATAATAGAATGAAGACAGTGAAGCAGGGTGAGGCGCACATCCCTTAACAGACGGGAGGTGTGGCAGTACATCCCCAGGAAAGAGAGGGGGTGAATGCCTGTGATACCAATTGATAAAGCGCTAGAGTTGATGATTTTGTTTGCAACTCTTGCAGTATTGATTGTGAGCAGCCATGAAAAAAAGTAATCACCCTGTTGACTTAGAATCCGGGTGATTACTTTTCCCTATAAAAAGTCGCCACATCCTATGGTAACTGTCTAGAGTCGTAAGTTACTGCTTACGACTCGTTTTTATTATTAGCCTTCTAATTTTATTGTATGCGATTAACCAAAGAAATACAACTTTTAATCTTGATTTTATTTTAAGTGCGTGTTCAAAAAAGTTGCCAAATTAGAAGCAACGTCGACACTAGCACGTCCTCGAAAAACGTGCGATGTATCGCTGTCGTAGCCTTCCTTGTCCTGTGCGTCGAAGATCGAGGCGCGTAGTCTTGAGGACCGGAGTGTAGCCAAAATCTACATGAGGACCGGACTTGCACAGGACGTGCTGACTTCTGCGTTGGATATTGACGTGGGCGGGTTTAGTAGAAGTTCCTTTGCCACCAACGAAGCGATTCGCCGCTTATCATTTGGTGACTTTTTGAACAACCTCTATAAAACTTCATATATAAATAACAAACATTTTTTGGTATGATAACGTTATGTGTAATAGAAAATGGGTGATGAGGAGTTAACTAAATGGAATGGAAAAATATTTATCGCGGCATGCTGATGGGCGCAAGCGATGTGATTCCTGGGGTCAGTGGGGGAACAATCGCTGTTTTGCTTGGCATCTATGATCGGCTAATCGCAGCTATAAATGGGATCTTCAGTAAGGATTGGAAAAAGCAACTCAGCTTTTTAATCCCGCTAGCGATTGGGGTCGGGATCGCAATTTTATTATTAAGCCGACTCATTGAATGGTTGTTTGAACATTATGCAGGGCCAACACAATTTTTCTTTTTAGGCCTGATCATTGGGATTTTGCCATACTTATTTCATCAGGCGGATGCTAAAAGTACTTTTCATACGAAACATTTTGTGCTATTGGTCATTGGGGCCATACTTATAGGTTCTATGGGGTTTTTACAACCAGATGAACCTGCAGTAATAAAAGATATTACCATGTCCACCTATATCCTGCTATTTTTTTCCGGGTTCATTGCTAGTAGTGCAATGATTTTACCAGGGATTAGTGGCTCATTTATGCTTTTGATAATTGGTGTCTATCGAACAATTAACGGAGCGATTAGTAATTTACAACTTGATATCCTTGCTGTAACAGGTGTGGGAATTTTGATTGGAATAGTCGTTATGAGCAAAATCATTCATTTCTTTTTAAGCAACTATCGAATCGGTACATTTGCTTTGGTAATCGGATTGGTGATTGGATCCATTGTGGTTGTGTTTCCAGGATGGCCAACAACGATGCCACTGTTATTTCTAAGTGTTGCAGCATTTGCGATTGGGCTGTTTGTCGCTTATGTTCTCGGCCGGGTTGAATATACGGATTAGAGCAAACTATAAGACATTCCAGCTTACAATCGATACAATAGAAGTAACATATGTAAGGGGTGATAGGAATGGAACAGATAAAAACAGAAGAAAAGTTTAATGAAATTATTCAGAGTGAAAAGCCTGTCATTGTTAAATTTTTTGCTGATTGGTGTCCGGACTGTAAGCGGATGGATATGTTTATTGGTGATGTAATGGACGAATTTAATAATTATGATTGGTATGAAATAAATAGTGATGAGGTAAAAGGCATCGCTGAAAAATATGAAGTAATGGGAATACCAAGCATTTTGATATTCCAAACTGGTGAAAAACTGGCACATCAACATAGTGCATATACGAAGACACCAGAGTCAGTTACAGAATTTTTGCACGAACAGCTTGGATAATTAAAAATAATCACCTTCTACAGGAAGGTGATTATTTTTGCCTAACAGGATATAGCAATCTATTATACTAGGACAAGAAAGAGGATTTGTTTCAACTCCTCTTTCCCGCTAAACTAAACTAAATTCCAATTTGCCATTTTCTTTAAAAAGTATTTTGCTATTTTGTAAGGTTAACTGGTTTTTAACTAGTTTTTTCGGTTTTAGCTGGTAGATATGTGCGAATGTGTCCTTATCTATTCCACTAAGGTTAATCTTGGTGATTGTTTGGATATTTAGTAGACTTGTGTCTGGATAGGCATCTTTAGGGTTTTCCCATTCGATTAAAAATGGTAGCAGTTCTTTTGTGTGATTGTATTCTGGAAATAGCATCCGCCATTTCAAAACGGTGCCATCAGGTCTTTCGCGCTGACCAGCAAATGGACCTTTATAAGGAATGTTATGTGCTTTAAAGTGAGTAATATAATCATCCATCTGGTTTGTTCTTAGAGCAAATTGAAAAGGTCCAGCCATGTCGTTTTCGATAACATAGACCAAATGCTTAATTAGGGGATTAACAGCACTTTCTGCTTTTGTCTTATCAGATACCCCTAACCATTCTAGGTAGCTATCGTTTGAAAAGTAGGATAGGTAATTATATGTTCCCCACTCTTCGTGTTCGCCGCCTTTGACTGCTTTTATGGTAAATTTATTTCCATATTGTGCACTTGCCCTTTCAGCGTTATTTCCTGCTATCACGATATGGTCTAGTGCTAACATGACATCACTCCTCGTTATGAACTTTTTATAGGATTTAAAGACCTTTTTCGAAATGAAAAATGGTGTATTATAGTGCCTACGCATGTTTCTGTAAGTTAAACTGTGGATTCGAAAATAATCAAACATAACTGGTTAATGACGTATCATCTTTTATATTATCTGTTTTTGGTTGATCGTTTGCAAAAAATATGTTTTGAAAAATTCAAATTATGATTTATCTTAACTATGGAAGGACACTAATTCTATCGACAAAGTCCTTTTTTTAGCAAATTTAATTCGTTGGAAAAACTCTTTATTGATTCATCAATTGTTAATTCCTTCTCGAAACTCCGTACAAGGCAATGAAATGATACGGCAATAATTATTTGTAAAATATGGAATAGATCATGTTCTTCACAAACATTTAACTTTTGTGTATTTATTAAATGACGGACTTCTGTAAACTGATTCCATCTTTCTTTCGTTAAGTCTTTGGTAAATGTGTTTTCTATTTTATAATTCATATTTAAAAAGGCATTCCTAAAAAAGTCCTGATTTTCTTTGCAACGGCAATTCCCAAGCATAGAACGATACGTTTCATCTACGGTGGCAAATATATCCCCATTATATTTCTTTAGACTCGAAATAAATTCCCTTTTCCTGCTTTTTACATGTTCATTGAGTAGAAAATAAAATGCATCCTCTTTATCTTTAAAATATTGATAAAAGCTCCCACGCGGAATTCCAGCGGCCTTCACGATATTTGCAATCGATGCTTCATATAAGGAAACTCGCGAAAATTCCTTTTTAGCTGCATGAATTAATGTTTGTTGTTTATCCACCGGCAAATTATAAAAAGTTAATTTAGGCATTATTTTACTCCCATTCATCGTAGTGACAACGTGTCATATTAAATAAATAGAAAAGTACAAAATTTGGCTCTAACTTGTTCTCGGTCAGGATGAGCCACGTCCAGCTCCAGCGCCCAGCGACTAGCGAGACTTCCCTCACCTCCGTACGATAAGTCAACATCGGTTTTAAAGGAAGGCCGACTAAAAGCGGACTTTGCGTCCAACGTCGGCATACCCCTATGAAGGGGCATGTTTCCTTTATCTCCTACGGCAGGGATGTTCGGTTAAGACCGCTGCTTTGCGCAGCAACACCGAACCACCCTGCTTGGCAGGGCGCAGTCCGTACGTCGCTAAACGGACGCTTCCGCTTTTGTTTGAGAATGGTGTTATTATAAATGACAGAGTGTCACAATGTCAATAATCTAGGATCGATAAGATATCCAGTGTGTTGGGTGGTTTTACAAAGTCAGGATGTATAGTACATTGAATTTGAGTTTGATGAAGATGATGGTCGCCTTATTTATCAATTCAGGCGAGAAGACCCCCACTTCAATGTTGTGAAGGGTTAGGCCAAAAATAAGTGGATGAATCGCCTTCGGACAAGGGATAGCTTTTGCCATCCTAGTTGTCCGACTATAAAACTTCTTCTTGATTTCTGCATTATGAAGCACAGGAACATTTGTTTGTGTTCAACTATTAAATAAGGTATAATGGAAGAAAAGGTGGTGGGAATATTGTGTTAATTAATAAAGCTTACCGGTTTCGAATCTACCCAAATAAAACCCAGATCACTCTCATTAGCAAAACAATTTAGTGAAGCATCTTGGACACAATTTCGAACCATGTTGGAATACAAAGCAAAGTGGTTTGGCAAACAAGTCGTTGTGGTTGCCAAAAACTTTGCCTCCTCTCAGACTTGTTCAAATTGCGGATACAGAAATAAAGACGTTAAGAATTTAAATTTGCGTGAATGGGATTGTCCATCTTGTGGAACCCATCACCAAAGGGATCTTAATGCAGGATTAAATCTTAGAAACGAAGCGATTCGTATCTTAACTGTTGGGACGACAGGGATAGCCTAATTAAAACGAGCCATTAGGTTAGTGTTCTTAGGAATCCCCCACTTCAAACAATCTAAAAGGATGTTAATGGCGGGTAGTTCAAGAGATTGAAATGCACGCAAATAACAAAGAAGCAGAAATCGAAATCGATGCATACACAGGGGAAATAATTGTATCATCGATTGATGAGGACGATTAAAGCAATTAGATGAACCACATTGGGACAGAAGACTCCTTATGCGGTTTATTTTACAAAGGGGATATGGGATGCAGTACAATAAGGCGCTATTTTTATATAACGGTAATGCTGGAAGTAATGATATTGAGCAAAAACTGGAACAAACTTTACCAAAACTAGCGCAGGCAGTAAAGGAACTGATAATTGTTCAAACTGAAACGATTGAAGAGGCAAAAAGCTGTTGCTTAGAACATGCGAGTTATGTTGATCTAATTATTATTCTTGGTGGGGATGGAACGGTCCATGAATGTATTAATAGTATTGCAAAAGAAAAAATACGACCAGCCATTGCTATTTTACCAGGAGGGACATGTAATGATTTTAGCCGCATGCTACAAATCCCACAAAATGTAAAACAAGCAACAGAAGCAATTGTAGAAGGGAATATGGTTGATGTTGATATTGGCAAATCAGAGGAAAACTACTTTCTTAACTTCTGGGGAGTTGGCTTAGTATCAGAAACATCATTAAATATCGATGAATCGCAAAAGGATAACCTTGGTGTGCTAAGCTATTTTATTAGTACATTAAAAACGATTAATCAAGCAGAACCGTTTTCCTACCAAATTGAAACAGATGAAGAAAATTATGCGGGGGACGCTGTGATGATATTAGTCCTAAATGGAAAGTTTATCGGAACAAGGGAGCTTCCAATTGCAACGATTTCCGCCAATGATGGAAAATTTGATGTGCTTATTGTTAAAAATTCGACGCTAGCGGCATTCAAGGAATTATTAACGATGAACAATCCAAATAATGACATCAATCGATTGACGGAATTAACTTATTTTCAAACAAATAAGCTTACCATTACAACGGATATTAAGAAGGATATTGATATGGACGGTGAAATAAGTAATACTACTCCAGCAAAAGTAGAATTACTCCCGAACCATATAAAAATGATTAAAGGGTTTAGGGATTTTTAGATGTGAGGTATTGCAGGGCTTCGGGGCAGAAAAAGTTTTTGAAAAAATACCTTATGTGTGATGTATGTCATAGCACAAAAAGAAAAAACAAGATAAGATAATAATGAGATTTGGGATGTCTCTGCTCTATTATTATTATATCGGGGCAAGCTGTGATAAGGCTTGTACTCCACTTTACAAAAAGCAAAACCGTTACCTACGTTGGTAATGGCTTTGCTTTTTTCTTTTATGTGTCAAAGTCATATTATAAACAACTACACATTCCGTTGGCGCAAAGGTCAGCGGAATGTGTATGGATAAAATTCTTACATAAATGCGAATAAAGTCTCACCTCTGAATGAAAAATTTCACCTTATGGTACATTTCAACTATATTTTGCAATATAGTTGAAATGTTTTTGTTATATTTATGTTTTACCAGCTAATATTGTGGGTACTTTAAAGTTAGAAATGAAGAAAGAATACTTCTAGGAGGAACCTATCATGAAGAAAAAAGACGTGAAGGTTTACATTAACAGTAACCAGGATCATTATACTAAGCTTTTAGACCCGTTGAATAAATTGGAGATTGAATATGAAGAAAAAGATGTTACGGAGAACCCCCGATATATGAAGGAGTTGCAAGATAGAGGGATTTATGGAACACCGGTAACAATTATTGATGGAGAAGCAATACTAGGGTTTCAGATAAATAAGATAAAGCAGGCCTTAGGAATGGGGCGTTACTTCGGTTGACACGATGGCTCACACTAAATAAACGATGTGCATAAAATAGCATATAATAAGTTTAAAAGAGGTGTGTGCAAAAATGTTTGAAAGGCCTTATGATAATTATCAGCCGTATCAAGCATATACCGGATATGCCAATTACTATCATATGCATCCATATTATCAAACATGGCAAAACCAACAAATGCAACAACCAAATCCAGCTTTTTTTCAATCACCATTTGATCAGTTTGCCAAACCAAAACAGCCTAATAATTGGCATGCTGTTATGGAAAGTCAGACCAGTAATAATCCATATCCACCACCAAAATCGAATGGGTTATTCACCTATTTTCAAGACAAAAATGGGCAAGTAGACCTTGATAAAATGTTCTCGACAGTTGGTCAATTTGCCAATACCGTCCAGCAGATTTCCCCAGTCGTTAAACAGGTTGGTTCGATTATGAAAAACATGAAGTAATGAGTCTAACAGCAAGCTGATGAAACACATGATTTCATCGGCTTATTTATACTTAAGGAAAATAAAAAGTTTTTAAGTAATCAAGTACAAGAGGCAAGTCCCAGAAAGCAACAATGATGAGAATAAAAAATCAGGTATTACTTATGAAAAACGGGTAAATGTAAGACAGAGAATGATCGAAGGAGAATTTATATGATTGGTTGTTTGATTATCCATGGATACACAGGTGGACCATATGAAGTGGAACCATTGGCAGCATATTTACGGGAAAATACGAATTGGCATATAGAAGTTCCGACCCTTCCAGGCCATGGAAGAAAGCTAGCCCTTGAAAACGTTTCCCATAAAAAATGGCTTCATGCTGCTGAAAATGCACTCAAACAATTACATGAGAAATACGATGAAATATACTTAATTGGATTTTCAATGGGAGGAATGATTGCTTCCTATTTGGCAGCAAAATATAAAGTGGATAAGCTTGTCCTTCTTGCTACTGCAGGAAAGTACTTATCACTCAAACAAATCTTTCTTGATGTTGGTGAGGCTATAGCAGATGGTTTTAGGGGAAAGCTTAATAAAAATAAATTATATTTGCATTACAAAAGAAAATTGGGTGAAGTTCCTTTTAAAGCAAACCTGGAATTCCTTAAATTGGTTAAATATACCAGGCCATATTTAAAGGACGTTGATACACCAGTATTGATTGCACAGGGCCAGCAAGATAGTATGGTTCCATATAAAACGGCTTATTTCTTAGAAAAAGAGATCACATCGAAACGAAAGGAAGTCGTATTTTTTGAGCGATCGCGACATCTTATCTGTTTAGGTAATGATAAGGATGCATTAAATACAATGATTTATTCCTTCCTAACAAAAGACAAGTGAGTGGCGTATTGTTTCCGCCGCTCACTTGTCTTTAAAAAATGATATAACTAATCCGCCTTCACCAGCATATGTCGAAATCAGTGGCCCCATTTCGGTTAAGATAGCATCTTTAAACGGGTATTTATTTCGTATTTCGGCAAGTACTTTATTTGCGCGATCTTCTGCGTTACAGTGTGTCATGGCAATGACTTTATCTTCCACATTTTTGGTATAGGTACCGATTTGTTCAATGAAATGTCGGATTGATTTCTTATCACCACGCACTTTTTCTGTTACCTCAATCGTTCCCTCTTCACTTCCGCGCATTAATAATTTTATATTAAGTGTTTTAGCAATGGCGCCTTTTACTTTGTCTAAACGTCCACCGAGAATTAGGTTTTCCAATGTCTTTAAAACAAATAAAGTTGTCGTTTGTTCAACACGTTCGTGAAGATGTTCTATTAGGCTTTCAAACGAGTAACCTTCGTTGATCTTTGTACTTGCTTCATGGAGTAAAAGAGCCAACCCGCAAGATGCTGTTTTGGTATTTATCACCTCAATTTTCCGTTGAGGTTGTTCCTCCAATAGCATATCTTTCCCTGCTACTGCATTATCAAACGTACTACTTAGACCGCTTGACAAGCTAAACATGATGATTGGCTTCGTTTGTTCAACTTGTTTAAAGGCTTCATAAAAGTCGTTTGGGCTTGGTGCAGATGAGCGAGGGAGTTCTATTGTTTCTTTTATTTTTTTATAAAAACGCTGCAAATCAATCGTAACACCGCTTTTGTATTGTTCTTCTTGAAAGTGTAAATAAAGTGGTACAGTAATTAGCTCTAATGATTCTGACAACCTAGCTGGAACGTCAGCACCACCGTCCGTCATTAATTGAATATGCAAGACATCACCTGCTTCATAAAGGATGACTTTATTATAACAGGTTTGTCTGACCGAATATATAGAAACTTACTGATATTTCTTAGATATCGTAACTTTACGCTTTCGAGAAGTGCTCATGATAAACAAAAATAAACCAAATAATACGATAGTTCCTCCAAGCCACTGGGATGCTGTAACTTCCTCACCCAAAATCAAGTAAGCGAGTAAAGTTGCGCCAATTGGTTCAAAGACAATCCCCATCGATATCGTTGCGGTACTGAGCCACTTTAGTGCCCAATTAAATAGCGTGTGACCGAAGAAAGTTGGGATAACAGCTAATGCAACAAAAATCCACCAATGTTCGGCCGGGTACCCAAAGAAAGGATTTTGCACGATTAAATTATAGATAATTAACGTAATGGAACTTGCCCCGTATACAACGAATGTATATGGCATTAAAGATAACCGTTTTCTTGTATTCTGCCCTAATAAGAAGTAGACCGTGACAGTGATAGCTCCGAGAAGTGCAAGTATATCGCCAAATAATGCCATGCCACTTATTTTGAAATCACCCCAGCTAATGATGATACTACCTAATAAGGCAATAACCATACTTATGACTGCACCTTGTGAAAACCGTTCTTTAAAAAAGAAGTATGTACCTAAAAATGCGAATATCGGCTGCAGTGTAACAAGGACAACAGAACTTGCCACAGATGTATAATTCAACGATTCGAACCAGAGAATAAAATGGAACGCCAGAAACACTCCGGCACATACGGATAGAAGCCAGTCCTTTTTTTGGATAAGCTTAAATTCATGTCGCTGTTTGAAAAAAACATATGGAGTCATAATAATAACAGCAAATAATAAACGATAATTTGCAATAATGGCAGCTGGTGTACCATTTGCTAACTTGACAAGAACTGCAGATGTTGAAACAGCAATCACACCAATTACAACCGCTATATATGGATTAAACGGAGGAATACGCATGGAAAGCCTCCTTTGGAATCATGTTTCTATTCAATCTAATATATTTTACCATGTTATAGACGAAAAATCACGAAGTAGTGGATATCAAGGTGGTATTTATGTTATGATTAAATGACTGTTATTTTATGCATGAATTTTCAAGGAGGCCCCTTACCAATTTGGAGGATGCCTTTTTTTATGGTAAAGAAAATATAAATTTGGAACCAGGGTAGGACTGGATCATCGAGTCAGCCAAGCCCAGCTGTTCATGCGAATAAATTTTGAAGGAAAAAAGGAGTAGACTATTAAGGTGACAACATTTTATGATTTAGGTGTTTCAGGGCCGATTATGAAAGCATTAGAAAAGATGGGCTTTGAGGAAGCAACACCAATTCAAGCAGAGACAATCCCACTTGCAATGCAAGGTAAAGATGTAATTGGACAAGCACAAACAGGTACAGGAAAAACAGCAGCATTTGGTATCCCAATGATTGAGAAAATCGATAAATCTGCCCGTAAAATTCAAGGGTTGGTTGTAGCCCCTACAAGAGAGTTAGCTATTCAAGTCGCAGAAGAAATTAATCGATTAGGTAAATTCAAAGGTATCCGTACGTTGCCTGTTTATGGTGGACAACACATGGAACGACAAATCCGTGCGTTGAAAGATGGACCACAAATTGTTGTAGCAACCCCAGGACGCTTGCTCGACCATATGCGCAGGAAAACAATCCGAATTGACCATGTGCAAACGGCTGTATTGGATGAAGCAGATGAAATGCTGAACATGGGATTCATTGACGATATTCGTGATATATTAAAAGGTATCCCTGAAGACAGACAAACATTATTATTTTCTGCAACAATGCCAAAGGAAATTCGCGAAATTGCAACACATCTCATGAAGAATCCGGAAGAAATTAAAGTAAAAGCGAAAGAAATGACGGTCGAAAATATAAATCAATATTTTGTTGAGGTTCCTGAGAAGTACAAATTTGACACGTTAACAAATCACCTCGACATTAATGGACCAGATCTAGCGATTGTTTTTAGCCGGACGAAAAAGCGTGTAGACGAAATTACAGAAGGCTTACAAGCTCGTGGTTTTCGTGCAGAAGGTATTCATGGCGATTTGACACAAGGTAAGCGAATGTCTGTATTGAATAAATTTAAAAATGGTCGTGTTGAAGTGTTAGTGGCAACTGATGTCGCAGCACGTGGACTTGATATTTCTGGTGTTACACACGTTTATAATTTTGATATCCCGCAAGATCCGGAAAGTTATGTCCATCGTATCGGTCGTACTGGGCGTGCTGGACGTACTGGTGAAGCTATTTCGTTTATTACACCAAGAGAGATGGCCCACTTGCATTTAATCGAAAAAACAACGAAGAGTAAAATGAAACGGATCATGCCGCCATCAAGTCAGGATGCATTGCGTGGACAACAACAGGTTGCAGTGAATAAACTGTTGAAGACGATTGAACAAAAAGACTTAACAGCATATCATGAGACAGCAAATGAAATATTACAGGATCATGATTCAATCACTGTTATTGCAGCTGCGCTAAAAATGCTGACAAAAGAGCGAAGGGACACACCAGTTCGAATTTCTTCTGTGCAGCCAATTAGTGTTAAAAAAGCACAAAGAAGTAAAGATAATAATAAACGTGGTGGAAAACGCAATTATTACGGGAAGCGAAACCAAGGCGGACGCGGTCAAGGTGGACGCAATCAAAATGGCGGTCGCAATCGCAAAGGGAATTTCCAAAAACGTAGAAACCGTGATTAACTCTAATAGCCGCCTAAAACAAAAGCTCCTAGCGCAAAGGAGCTTTTTTATTTGGCAAAAATTCAGGTTTTATCAACTACGAAATTAAAAGCAACAGACATTACGAAAAGAACCTTATTAAAAAGGAGTAGCTTGTTGGGCTACTCCTTTGTTGTTCTTATAAAATCCTGCTTATCAATCCAAGGACAACTAGGATGCCAAAAATAATCCAAAAAATCTTAGGTGCTAATCCTCTTGGTAGGCGGTGTCTTTTCCACCGATTAGGATTAAATTGGACAGAACCTGAATTTGTTCGTCGCCTGTTACGCTGTGGTGAAAAGGCTTGAACATTGTTTAATAGTAACCGTGCAAGGGCAAATCCACCAATAAAACCAAAAATATGGGCGTAAATATTGATATTAGGACGGAGGAACGTCATGATTAAACCAATAATAAATATTGTTAGGACAACTTGAGCGTTTGCTCGATCGATTAGATCCTTACGTAAAACTACCATATAGACATAAATACCAAATAAGCCAAATATTGCTCCAGATGCACCAACATGTGAATAAAATCCGGTTGGTTCGATTAGATAGGTTGCAATATTACCTATCAGCCCGGCCCCAAAATACGCAAGGATGAACTTAAACTTTCCAAGCATTTGTTCCAATGCCGGACCGAATATGGCAAGTGCAAATGAATTGAATAATGCGTGCATTAAACCGTTGTGGAGTATAATAGATGTTAATAGGCGCCAGTATTCACCTTCATGAATAAATAAATTATTGCCAGCTCCCCATTGATAAAAATGGATGCCCAATGGTAATTGTAATAAATCTATAATGAGCCATAATGCTAGATGAATAATAATGAGCGTTGATACAACAGGGTAAAAATGAATGAATTCTTTTATGGTCTTTTCCGTTCGAATGAACATGGTAATCCCCTCTATAAACTTTTTTTAAAAACATATCTTCTTCGGGTATTATTAGTGTAGTCATTTTTATTACATAGTATGACCAATTAAAGATTACTAAAATCATCATGTATAATGCAAAGATAAATACTTTAGACTGTTCTTTAGCGAAGTATCGAAGGAGTGAATAGCTTGATAAAGGGAATTGGAATTGATTTGGTCGAGTTAACAAGAATCAGAAGCAGCATCGAGCGAAATCCACGGTTTATCGAACGAATTTTAACTGTAGAAGAACGAGCAGTATTTGAACATTTGTCAACTGACAATAGAAAAGTAGAATATCTTGCTGGGCGATTTGCTGCAAAGGAAGCATTTGCTAAAGCTGTTGGAACAGGAATAGGTAAATTAAGTTTTCAACATATCAAAGTGTTACCGGATAAGCAGGGAGCACCTATTTTAATCGCTGAGGGATTTGAAAATGCTAATGTCTTTGTCTCTATTACACATAGCAATAACTATGCAGCAGCACAAATCGTAATAGAAGATAAATAGCATAATCGCTTAGGTTGTCTCATATATTTTAGTGCGGGTAGGAGGGAACGAGAGTGTATATTGTCACCGCAAAAGAAATGTACGATATGGACCGTTATACGGTGGAGAATATGGGCTTAGATGCCAGAATATTAATGGAAAATGCGGGAAGAGCAGTTAGCTTTGAACTAACAAAAGTCGTTACCAAAAAAGATCGAATATGTGTAATTGTTGGTGGAGGAAATAATGGTGGAGATGGATTTGTTATTGCACGAACACTCAAAAATGCAAACTACCATGTCGCCGTTGTCCAGGTCGTACCAGATAAGAAAATAACAGGGGATGTTTCCTACAATAAAACGTTATTTTTGAATTGTGGAGGTTCTGTTGTTGTTACAACCGAAGCTTCTGACATTAAAGAAATCGTCATAAATTCAGATGTAATTATCGATGCAATGATTGGAATAGGGGTACATGATAATTTAAAGGAGCCAGTTGCAACGATCGTCTCAGTTATCAATGAATTAGCTCCATGTATTATTTCAGTTGACATTCCGACTGGACTTCCGGCAGATGAAAGCATAACTAGCTTTTCTTCCATACAGGCTGATTACACAATTATAATTGAAGCACCGAAAATGAGTCTATTTTTACAGCATACTGCATCTTTTTATGGAAAATGGAAGGTGGTTTCCATTGGTATTCCAGCTGCTGCCGTTGAGGAAATACCTGAAAGACTTATTTGGGATCAGTATCAATTCCAGCAAACAATGCCAAAACGGGGGGTGTATGCTCATAAGGGTGAACAAGGAAAAGGTTTGGCTATTGGCGGATCAAAGGAGATGCCTGGGTCAATTGCAATGACTGCTAAAGCAGCCCTAAGAACTGGTGCAGGATTGCTCACTGTTGGCACATCAGAAAGTGTTATTCCAACTATTGCTGCAATATGTGTTGAGGCTACCTATTTAGCGTTAAATTATAATGAGGGGTCTCGCATATTGGATGTACCCATTCCGTTTGATAAGTTCCATGCAATTGTGATTGGGATGGGGTTAGGACGGGGTAAGAAGGCAGAGCGGTTGGTCCAACATGTGCTAACAGAAGCAAATTATCCAGTGATTATCGATGCCGATGGGTTGTACCATGCTAAATCTGAATGCGCTAAATTAAAAAAGCGTTCATATCCAACTATTATGACGCCTCATCCTGGCGAAATGGCCATGCTGTTAGATGTATCGGTTGCAGAACTCTTGGAAAAGCCTTTTTATTATTCTGCAAAAATTGCGCGCGATTATCAAGTGTATCTCGTTTTAAAGGGGAAATACACAATTATCACAGCGCCAGACGGACAACAAGCTGTGAGCATAACCGGGAATCAAGGATTGGCAAAAGGCGGAAGTGGCGATGTGCTCTCGGGTACAATACTCGCGATGGTGATGCAACACAAAAGTATTTTCCAAGCGTTATGTAACGCGTGTTTTGTTCATGGAACGGCTGCTGATCTGCTTGTAACGGACAACCATTCTTATTATGATTTAATGGCAACTGATGTAATCGAAGGGATTCCTGCTGTTTATCGTACATTTCTTGATATGTAGTGACACGTTCTCTTTGTCCTGAGCAACACGAGACAAGGGAGATATGTCCATGAAGAAAAAGTTTAGTATCTGGTTATTAATTGTCTTTGGTCTAATTCTGTTACTTGCTGCCTGTGGGGAAAAGTCTCAGGAAGATGTCCTTAAAAAACTAGACGAAAAAGTAGATGAGATGAGTGGGTATAAGGCTAAGGCGGAAATGAAAATGAATACGGGACAGGAAAGCCAGAAATATAAGATTGATATTTGGCATAAGAAAAAAGACTTTTATCGTGTTTCACTAAAAAATGATCAAGATGAAAAAGGCAGTCAAATCATTTTGAAGAATAAAGATGGTGTCTTTGTTCTTACCCCTGCCTTGAATAAAAGCTTCAAATTTCAAACAAACTGGCCGGATAATAGTAGTCAACCGTATCTTTATCAATCGCTTGTAGATGACATTAAGAAGGATAAAGAAGCTGAATTTAAAGTAACTGATTCACATTACATTTTCCAGACCAAAACAAATTACCAAAGCAATAACAATTTGCCATATCAGGAAATACACTTTGATAAAAAGACTTATACACCAGATTTAGTTAAGGTTTTGGATAAAGATAAAAACGCACTTGTCGAGGTGAAATTCTCAGACTTTAATACAAAACCAAGCTTTAAGGACGATGATTTTGCGATGGAAAAAAATATGACTAGCGGCGATGCTGATGCACCCGTGTCTACTAATGAAAATGCCGAATCATTGACTGTTGTATTCCCGTTATACATGGCAGGCGCTGAACTTGCAGAGCAAAAGGAAATTGCAACTGAAAATGGAAAGCGCGTTGTGATGACATACGTTGGAGAAAAGAACTTTACATTAATTGAAGAACAGACGGAGGTAGCGCCAACACTTTCCTCTCCACAGGAAGTAAGAGGTGACATTGTCAATCTAGGACATACAATTGGCGCGCTTTCAGATAATACAATTGAGTGGAACAATAATGGCGTGAATTTTTATTTAGCGAGTGAAGACCTAACAAAAGAGGAACTAATTGAAGTAGCAAAATCCGTTCAAGGCAAAGCAGTGAAGTAAAAATGAGCAAATGCAAGCAGACTCATGTGGAGAGGGGGTCTGCTTTTTATTTTTAAAGTCGACTTCAAAAAAAATTGACAGTTGGGTGAGAAAGCGAAATAATAAAAGAATCATCTTTTCTAAAAATGCGTAAAGGGGCTATTGCACTGTGTTAGATTCTTTTTATCGAAATACATGGGCTGAAATAAACCTTGATGCAATTGGTTATAATATGGAACAAATGAAGCGAAAATTACCACCAGAAACAAAAGTCATTGCAGTTGTGAAGGCAAACGGCTATGGCCATGGAGCATATGAAGTTGCTAAAAAGGCCATAGAATCAGGGGCCAGCGCACTTGCTGTTGCACTGTTAGACGAAGCATTATTACTTCGTCAAGCGGGCTTCACTGTACCTATTTTAGTATTAGGCTGGGTCGCTCCCCAGGATACCCCACTTGCTGCTGAAAATAATATTACGTTAACTTTTTTTCAAAAGGAATGGATGGAGAAGGTTAACCAGTATACCTTTCCACAACAACTGAAACTGCACATGAAGTGGGATACTGGTATGGGAAGAGTCGGCATTCGCACAGAAAAAGAGTTAAAGGAGATTCTTGAGGAATTAGGAAATAATCAACAAATTCGACTAACAGGAGTTTATACACACTTTGCAACAGCGGATGAGCAGGACCTGACTTATTATGATGAGCAACGTAGCAGGTTTCAAACTTTACTGAAAGCATTCGAAAAACTATGGAGACGGCCAATTGCGATTCACGTAGGAAATAGTGCCGCATCAATTCGCTTTCCAAAGGACATGTATCATTTCATCCGGTTTGGTATTGCTATGTACGGATTGTATCCTTCTGAAACAGTTAGACAGGAAAAAAGCATTGATTTGAAGCAAGCATTCTCTTTAAATAGCCGTTTAATTCATGTGAAAAAAGTAGCTGCTAATGAGTCCATTAGTTATGGTGCAACATACACAACCGAGGAAGAAGAATGGATTGGCACGATTCCAATTGGATATGCAGATGGGTGGATTCGTAAGCTTCAAGGAATGGATGTGTTAGTTGACGGAAAGCGTATGCCAATTGTTGGTAGGATTTGCATGGACCAAACGATGATACGGCTCGACAAAGCATATCCTGTAGGGACAAAAGTTACGTTAATTGGGAAGCAAGGAAACACAGAAATAAGAATGGATGAAGTAGCAGCATATTTAGACACGATTAATTATGAAATTCCATGCATGATTAGTAGCCGAGTTCCAAGGGTTTATTTAGAGGGATAACGAGAAAAATAGTCTTTTCATTAATAAAATGACATAATCTTGATAATCCTAAAGTAAAATATATACCACAGATAATTTCTTTTTAACTGGAAATAGTTCTTTTTTCATAAAAAGTCTCTACAGCCCTTTGCAAAGCGTGGTATACAATGATATTATTAAAAGTGAATTTAATTACGGTCGTTCAACAGTTGGCGGAGGTGCATGGTTTTGTCAGAGAGCTTACAAGAAATCTTGGTACGATTACCAAAAAACCTGTTAAATGAGGTGGACGGATTAATGAAATATGAAAATAGCGATTTAAGTGACTTCATATGTCAGGCTACAAGAAACTATTTAGAAACTAAGAAAGAGGAGCATATCCAGCAGTTTCGTGATTCAATGAAAAAAGGATACACGGAAATGGCCAGAATTAATCTAACTATCGCTTCGGAAGCTTTTCAAGCCGAAGAGGAGGCAGAACAAAACACCCTAGAGCGCTCTGTGATCGGGGTGTAATAATTTGATCGTTCAAAGAGGCGAAGTATATTTCGCTGACTTATCCCCTGTGGTTGGATCAGAGCAGGGGGGCATCCGCCCGGTATTGATCTTACAAAATGATATTGGAAATCGGTTTAGCCCAACCGTTATTGTGGCAGCAATCACTGCTCAGATTCAAAAAGCAAAACTCCCAACGCATGTGGAGATAAACGCAAAACGATATGGGTTTGACCGTAATTCTGTTATTTTGCTTGAACAAATAAGGACGTTGGATAAACAGCGGCTAACAGATAAAATCACAAAGCTGGACAAAGAAATGATGGAAAAAATCGACTATGCATTGGAAATTAGTTTAGGACTTAAAGAAATGTATGGTCAATAACAAAACCCTTGTTGATAGTAAACAAGGGTTTTTGTTATGCGTGAGGAACACAAAATTGGCTGGCCTAGCCTGTTAGAGCGCTTGCGTTTTTCTTATGCCATCGTTTTAGTGTTTATGATATAATTAAGAAAATACAATATTTGACGAAATTAGACATTAGCATCATTGATATTTGATATACAGTTAGAAATACACGGATCATGTAATTTGTGTGACAATATCTAACCACTAATCAGAAAAGTTATTTAGGGGGATTGTGAAATGGATGATAAATTTAAAAAAATCGCATTAGAAAACAGTGACACAATCGTGCATAAATGGATTGAAGAAGTTGATTCATCAAAAGATGGCAATTATACCGCCACTATTTCCGATGAGTTGTTTGAAAGTACGAATAGAGAATTTGTAAATGTGATTTTTACTAGCATAAAAAATCAAGGATCATCAAAGACGCTTGAGGACTTTTCTGAGAAATTGATTAACTTAGGTTGGCCTCTAAGCTACATAACAGACGGTCTGCAGGTATTCAGACGAGTAACGATTGAATATATTCTCAGTCAGTCTGACAAAATTGACTCAACATTTATATCAAATGTACTACAAAGCGTTGATAATTGGGTTGAGCCAATTATTAGGCAGTTGGTTAATGAATATTCCGGCAGCTGGGAACACATTGTTTCATTGCAGCGGGTAGCTTTGCAGGAGTTATCTGCTCCACTTATTCCGGTCATGGACAATATTACGATTATGCCATTAATCGGCACAATCGATACGGAACGCGCCAAGTTAATTATGGAAAACCTGCTTGATGGTGTGATCAAGCATAACGCGGAAGTTGTGTTAATGGACATTACAGGTGTGCCAGTTGTTGACACGATGGTAGCTCACCACATAATCCAAGCAGCTGAAGCAGTACGGCTGATTGGTTCAACATGCATTTTAGTTGGGATTCGTCCGGAAATTGCTCAAACAATTGTTAACTTAGGAATTGATTTAGGTAAATTTCCAACGAAAAGTTCCCTGAAAAAAGGTTTCCATAAAGCACTGGAAATAACCAATCGAACAATAGACGATCACCATTCCAAAGAAGAAGAGATCGCAAATATGTTGAATTCATTACATGGAGAGTGATTATTGTGCGAATACCTATTCTAAAACTGCATAATTATTTATTGATTTCCATTCAAACGGAAATTGACGATCATACAGCAATTCAATTTCAAGAAGACCTGTTAAATAAAATTCACCAAAGCGGCGCAATAGGTGTAGTCATTGATCTAACATCAGTAGAGATTATCGATTCGTTCATCGCGAAAGTATTAGGTGATGTTGTAACCATGTCAGACCTAATGGGGGCGAAAGTAGTTTTAACTGGGATTCAGCCAGCCGTAGCAATGACATTAATCGATTTAGGAATTCATATGAAGAGCGTTCCTACCGCACTTGACTTAGAACAAGGGCTAATTAAGTTACATCAGGAATTGGGGGATTAATAATGAGTCTCCAATCCTGTGTTAACATTAAAAAAGAGTGGGATATTGTTGGTGCGCGTCAAGTTGGCCGTGATATAGCCAAGAAGACGGGTTTTGGTACTGTAGACCAGGCCCGCATTGCCACCGCGATTTCAGAACTTGCTCGTAATATTTACTTATATGCTGGTTCCGGCCAAATTTGCTTTGAAGTGATTGATAACATAAATCAAAAAGGAATGTGTATGGTTGCGGTTGATGCAGGACCTGGGATTAATGATATTAGTCAAGTCATGGAAGATGGGTTCTCAACTTCTGGGGGACTTGGTGCAGGTCTCCCCGGTGTGAAACGCTTAATGGATGTTTTTGATATTAAATCTGAGAAAGATAAAGGCACGGAAATAAAAGCGATCAAATGGGTACGGTAAGAACAAAAGCGGAAGCACCCGTTTAGCGTAGCTTCAGGCCTCAAGTTATATTCTCAAGGATGGCTTAAGTAAAGTCATCCTTGTTTATAAGAAAAAATAACCCCATAAATAGAGGAGGTATCAGTATTGGATACATTGTATTCTGACGTCGCGAATTATAAGAAATTGTTGAAACAATATATTGAAACACAAGACGAACAATCTCTTTATGGGGCCGAACAAATTAGTAAATCATTTATTAAAAATAAAATTCCCCCAGAGGAAATTATTAACTTACATATACAAGCATTAGCAGAACTGTACCCAACGCTATCTGAAGAAATGCGGCATTCCATGAACTTTCTTTTGGAAACAATGATTGCTTATGGGATAGCACATCAAGAATTCCAGGCGTTAAGGGAGAAGCAACTGGAATTGAAATCAGAGATAGGTGTAGCTGCAGGTATGCAAGAAAACTTATTAGCAACATCCAAACCTATTATCGAAGGTTTGGAGATAGGTGTTGTTAGTGTTCCGGCTCATCAAATGAACGGAGACTATCACCACTTTATTAAAGGAAGAGATGGTTCGTTAGGTGTAGCTGTTGCCGATGTTGTTGGGAAAGGGGTACCTGCTGCATTGTGTATGTCGATGATCAAGTATTCGATGGACAGTTTACCGGAAGAATCAATGAGCCCGAAAGCTATTTTGGAAAACTTAAACAGGGTCGTGGAAAGAAACGTTGATCCAAGCATGTTTATCACAATGTTTTATGCCCAATATCTACCTTCCGAAAATAAACTACGCTACTCATCAGCCGGACATGAACCGGGCTTTTATTATCATAAAAAAGAAGATCGTTTTGAAGAAATTGAAACAAAAGGGCTAGTCCTTGGTGTCTCAGCAGATTCTAACTACCATCGCTATGAACGGTTCGTACAAAATGGGGATATGATTATTATTTTAACCGACGGTGTAACAGAATGTAGACAAGGAGATCGGTTTATTGAAACAGAGGAAGTATTAGATGTTATTAAGAGCTATTCCCATTTGTCGGCACAGGAAATGGTGGACCATGTTTATAAATACTTTGAACGGTTGCAAAATTTTGAACTTCGGGATGATTTTACATTGATTATTTTGCGAAAAGAAGTTTAACCTTTACTAAGATAGGGTATAGAAATGGTATTGAGTATAGTTTAGTAATGAAGCATGGGTAGTTAAGGAGGACGAAAATTGAATTTAATAGTTGACGTTGTGGAAGATAACAATAAATCCAAAGTAATCCTATCGGGTGAAATTGATGCATACACAGCACCACAATTAAAGGAAGCACTATTACCATTGACGGAAGTGGATGGACAAATTGTTGAAGCTAATTTAGAACATGTAAATTATATGGATAGTACTGGGTTAGGTGTTTTCATCAGTGCTTTAAAATCTACAAAAGAAAATAATTCGCATCTGAAATTAGTTGATTTACAAGAGCGTGTTTTTCGTCTATTTAAAATTACTGGATTAATTGACATTATGGACATTAAGGCTGCGATAAGAGGTGGAAGTGAATAATGGAGACGTTTGATTTTATCGAAATGAAGGTGCCAGCAAAGGCAGACTATGTTGGTGTTTTGCGGCTAAGTATTTCGGGAATTGCTAATCGAATGGGCTTTTCCTATGAAGATATTGAAGACTTGAAAGTTGCGATTTCTGAGGCAATCACAAATGCTGTAACACATGCTTACGATGAAGAAGATCAGGGAGAAGTAACAATTTGCTTTGGAGTCTATGAAAATCGCCTTGAAGTTATGGTGGCTGATCATGGAGGCAGCTTTGATTTGCAAGAAGTGAAAGGAACAATCGGCCCGTACGAACAGTCTGAATCGGTTGAAACATTAAGGGAAGGAGGCTTTGGCCTTTTCTTAATCGGAGCCCTAATGGATAAGGTAGAAATCAACAATGATTATGGCGTAATTGTTTTAATGACGAAGTACCTTGAAGGAACAGAGGTGGATTTTGATGACGACCAAATCTCAACCACACAATAAGGGGAGAGACGAGGTTTACCAATGGATTGAACACTTACAGGACGAGCCAACTGACGAAGTGATTCAAGAGAAAATTGTGCTTACTTATAAGGATCTTGTGGAATCCATTGCCAGGAAATATTCAAAAAATAGTGGTATTCATGAGGATTTAGTACAAGTTGGTATGATTGGTCTTTTAGCAGCTGTCAAAAGATATGATGTAACATTTGGTAAATCCTTTGAATCATTTGCAATCCCCACAATCATAGGGGAAATTAAACGGTTTATCCGTGATAAAACATGGAGTGTGCATGTCCCAAGGCGAATAAAAGAGTTAGGGCCTAAAATTAAGAAGGCAATTGATGAGTTAACTTCATCGAATCAGAAATCACCTACTGTAACCGAAATTGCCAATTATTTAGAGGTTGCAGAAGAGGACATATTAGAGACCATGGAGATGGGCAAAAGCTATAAAGCACTATCAGCTGACCGTAAGATTGAAGCAGATTCAGATGGCAGTACCGTGGCTATCTTGGACTTAGTCGGAAATGATGAGAGCGGCTATGACAATGTTGATCAGCGAATGCTATTAGAAAAAATTTTACCAATCCTGTCGGAACGTGAACAACAAATATTACGATTTACTTATTTTGATAATCGGAGCCAAAAGGAAACAGGGGAACTTTTAGGGATCTCGCAAATGCATGTTTCCAGATTACAAAGACGTGCCTTACGTAAGCTTCGGGAAGCTATCCAAGCCGAGAGTGCGGAGGTATTCGATTGAGAACAGAGGATAATAATGTACAAGTAGCTGTCTATCAAAAGGCGAAAAAAGGTAACTTCCATTGTGGCGACAGCTATTTTTATATAGAGACAGAAAATGAATTTGTTTGTGCTTTAGCGGACGGATTAGGAAGTGGAGAATTCGCCAAAGAATCATCCCAGATTGTTATTGATATTATCCAAAGCAATATTCATGCATCTGTCGAACAACTGGTAAAACGCAGTAACAAGGAATTATTTCATAAACGTGGTGTTGTATTAGGGATTTTAAAATTAGATTTCCAGTCAAAGCGATATTCATTCTCATCGATCGGGAATATTGGTATCATGACCATAACGAAAGATGGGAAGAAAAAGCGGAATATCCCAAACGCTGGCTATTTAGCAGGTTATCCAAGGCAATTTAAAGTAACAACAAATAATCTGGATTCGAATATGAATTTTATTATGTTTTCAGATGGGGTAACAGATACAGATCTATCGCAAAAATTTTTATTGGGAAGTGACGTGGATGAAATTACTAGTATGTACGCTAATATAAACAGCGAATCCCGGATTGATGATACGACATTAATTGCAATTCGATACGAAGAATAAAGATGGCTGTCAGTTCTACTTGGCAGTCTATTTTTATTATGTGCCTAAATTGGAGGTCGACCCATAAACGGATCAATCAATATTACCAGTTTATCTAAGAAATTTTTATAGATTAGGAAAACGCATTGTAATTTGGTAAAATAAAAGCTGTATATAAAGGAGGAACGACTGTGGCAGTTGAATTAAACCAAGATCTTAGTAACTGGGTAGCGAAAGAGTCTCAAGTAAAAGCAAGTACTGTTAAAAAAGTAATTGATTTATTAGACGGGGGGAACACGGTACCATTTATCGCCCGTTATCGGAAAGAGGTAACAGGTGGACTTGATGAGGTGCAAATTAAATTAATTCAAGATAAATGGCATTACGCCGTGAATTTAGCGGAAAGAAAACAAGAAGTAATTCGTTTGATTGATGAACAAGGGAAATTAACAGAGGAACTGGAAAAAGATATTACCGAAGCAACCCAATTGCAACGGGTAGAGGATTTATATCGCCCGTATAAACAAAAGCGTCGTACAAAAGCAACTGTTGCAAAGGAAAAAGGGTTGGAGCCGTTAGCTGCCTTGGTATGGAAACAAGCAGAAATCGATATTGAACAGGATGCCGAAAAATACTTTTCAGAGGAACATGAATTACATACGGTTGAAGATGTACGAAATGGCGTCAATGACATTATAGCGGAATGGATCTCTGATGACCCGGAATTTCGTGATTATATTCGTGATGAGACATATAAAAAAGGATCCATACGTTCAGAAGCGAAGGCAGCCGAATTGGATGAAAAGGGCGTATACGAGATGTATTATGATTACCACGAATCCGTTCGCTCGCTTGTATCACACCGAATTCTTGCATTGAATCGCGGTGAGAAAGAAGGGGTCTTAAAAGTAGCCATTGAACCGCCAATGGAACGAATTGTCGAGTTTTTGCAGCGAAAAGTAATCAACACAAGGGATAATCAAACGATTGTTGATATTCTGCAGACAGCGATTGAGGATAGCTATAAACGTCTAATTCAACCATCGATTGAACGGGAAATTAGAACTAGCTTAACCGAAAAGGCTGAGGAACAGGCAATTGATGTTTTTTCAAAAAACCTAAAAAACCTATTATTGCAGCCACCTTTAAAAGGGAAAACAGTTCTGGGGGTTGATCCTGCTTTTAGAACTGGTTGTAAGCTTGCTGTTGTTGATGAGACAGGAAAAGTTCATCAGGTTAGTGTTATGTATCCAACAGCCCCTAAACATGATACAGCAGGTGCGGAAAAAATTATGATGGAATTCATAAATACGTATGATGTTGAACTAATTGCGATTGGGAATGGAACGGCATCTCGTGAAACAGAACAATTTGTTGCGGATGTAATTGGAAAACACAAACTTGATATTCCGTATATTATTGCAAATGAAGCAGGAGCTAGTGTTTATTCCGCATCAAAATTAGCACGTGAGGAATTTCCCGATTTACAAGTAGAAGAAAGAAGTGCGGCCTCCATTGCCAGACGGGTGCAGGACCCACTTGCAGAACTTGTAAAAATAGATCCGAAATCCATCGGGGTTGGGCAATATCAGCATGACGTAAGCCAAAAGTCGCTGAACGAATCGCTGACATTCGTTGTGGAGACAGCAGTTAACCAAGTTGGTGTAAATGTAAATACGGCATCATCTTCCTTACTGCAATATGTTTCAGGTTTAAGTAAAACAGTAGCCAATAATATTGTGAACAAGCGCAATGAAGAAGGGAAATTTACAAACCGTAAACAATTGAAGAAAATTCCGCGTTTAGGTGCCAAAACATATGAACAATCAATTGGCTTTTTGCGAATTGTGGATGGAGACAACGCATTAGATCGAACGCCGATCCATCCAGAAACTTACACACAAGTAGCGGAACTTTTAAACATGTTCGGCTGTACATTAGATGACCTTGGAACAGAGGTATTGCAAGACAAATTAAATACAGTAAATAAAAAACAAGTGGCAGATGACCTTGGAATTGGTGAACCAACGTTAATTGACATCATGAGTGCATTAAGTCGTCCGGAGCGAGATCCGCGTGACGATTTGCCAAAACCATTATTGAAACAGAATGTATTATCAATGGAAGATTTACAGCCTGGAATGGAAATGCAAGGAACGGTGCGCAATGTTGTGGATTTTGGTGTCTTTGTTGATATTGGTGTTAAACAAGATGGCCTGGTCCATATTTCCAAGATGTCCAATCATTTTGTTAAACATCCCATGGATATTGCGGCCGTTGGCGATGTAGTAACGGTTTGGGTGGAACAAATTGATACTACAAAAGGACGAATTGCTCTTTCAATGGTGGAAGGGAAAAAGTAATGAAGATAATTAACTGAAATCCCTAAAGATAGAATAAGCATAAAAAAATAGCGCCTTTTCAGGCGCTATTTTTTATTTGAATCATATTATTTTGCACTTGCAGGAACTTTTAAGCCTAAGCCTTCTGCAACGCGTTCCCCATACTCTGGGTCTGCTTTATAGAAATGCTCAATTTGTCTTTGTTTAATCTCATCACTTTCAACTGGTTTCATATGATTTACCACTGCTTTAATGAGGCGATCCTTTTCATCGGTACTCATAAGACGATACAAGTCACCGGCTTGCGTGTAATGGTCATCATCGTATGGAATACTATCAACTTCACCATAAACTTCAAATGGTTTAATTTTTGATGGTGCATCCTCTTTTACGCCGTCAATGCTATTTGGTTCGTAGTTAGTAGATCCACCACCATTATAGAAGCTCATGTGGCCATCACGCTGATGATGATTAACGTCATTTATTGGACGATTAATCGGTAATTGTTGATGGTTTGCTCCGATACGATAGCGATGTGCATCAGAATAGCCGAATAGGCGACCTTGTAACATTTTATCTGGTGATGCTTCGATTCCAGGTACGAAATTGCCAGGTGAGAATGCAGCTTGTTCCACTTCAGCAAAGTAGTTTTCTGGGTTGCGATTGAGAACCATGCGACCTACTTCGATTAGTGGATAATCTTTATGTGACCATACTTTGGTATCATCAAATGCATCCCATTTATAATCCTTGGCATCTTCATAAGGCATGATTTGCACGTAAAGTGTCCAAGCAGGGAAATCACCTTTATCAATTGCATTATATAAGTCTTCTGTATGGTACTCCGGATTTTCTCCAGCCAATTTTGTAGCAACGTCTTCATCTAAGCCCTTAACACCTTGTTCACTAATGAAGTGATATTTAACCCAAACTGCTTCACCTTGGTCATTCACCCATTTGAATGTGTGGGTACCATAACCATTCATATGGCGAAGTGTTGCTGGAATACCTCGATCACCGTGTAAATAAGTTACTTGGTGTAGTGATTCTGGTGATAATGACCAGAAATCCCAGACCATATTAGGGTCTTTCAAGTTATTCTTTGGATTACGCTTTTGTGTATGAATGAAATCCGGGAACTTGATTGCATCTTGAATGAAGAAAATTGGTGTGTTATTCCCAACTAAATCATAATTCCCTTCTTGTGTATAAAATTTAACTGCAAAACCACGTGGATCACGGACAGTATCTGCAGAACCTAATTCCCCAGCAACTGTTGAAAAACGAATAAACATTGGTGTACGTTTACCAGCTCCGTTTAGGAAGTCTGCTTTTGTATATTTACTCATGTCATTTTTTAATTCAAAATATCCATGTGCACCAGTACCTTTAGCATGCACAACACGTTCTGGAACACGTTCTCTATTAAAGTGTGCTAGTTTTTCAAGAAGATGTACATCTTGAATTAATACCGGGCCACGATGACCTGCTGTAATTGAATTTTGGTTATCTCCAACTGGAGCTCCTGATGCAGTTGTTAGTCTTTTCTTTTCGTTACTCACGATTTAAACACCTCTCCTTTGATTAACGATCTACTATTAATTATAATATAAATCTATTAAAAATCAATATTTAATTATATTTACTTTAAATAACTGATTTTTACCACAACTATCATCGTGTCATATATATGATAAAATATAGGAATTAATACGTATTGAGGTGTAAGAATATGAATGCATTAAATGAAATAGACCTGCATCGATTAGTTGATGATTTATCAAGAGAATTTTTCCATAAGCCATTTATTGATGATGTTCAGTTTAACAATCGATTGCGATCGACTGGTGGTAGGTATTTACCTGCAAAAAGAAGAATTGAACTAAATCCAAAATACGTAATAGAGATGGGGGAAGAGGAGTTTATTGGAATTATTAAGCATGAATTATGCCATTACCATCTTCATATAGAAGGAAAAGGATATAAACATGGGGACGAGGCTTTTAAAGAGTTATTAAAGGAAACTGGATCTCCAAGGCACTGTAATCCACTACCTTCCATAAAACGATCCTATAAATATGTATATGTTTGTACAGAATGTGGGTGCGAGTATAAACGAATTAGAAGAGTTGATATAAAACGATATAGGTGTGGGAGATGCAGAGGTAAACTTAAGTTAAAATAGTGATTCATAATAAATACGTTACTATTAGAGGTTGTTCAAAAAGCTACCAACTGATAAGCTACGAATCTCTTCGTTGGCTTGTTTTTCTGCTCCTTGGAAAAGAAAACCACTTTTCCTTCGTGCGATGCAGTTTCAGGGGAGTATTCCTTGTGCTTACGTATCTAAATGCATACGTTCCGCTCCTTGGAAAAGAAAATCACTTTTCCGGCGTGGGATGTGAATTCGGGGAAGCTTGTCTTGTGCTCAAAACTACACCGCCTCGACCTTCTTGTTTCTAATTTGACACTTTTTGAACAAGTTCTATTAATAAATGAAAAAACATAATGATAACTGAAAAAAAGTTGCTCAACTATTGACGAAATATGTCTTACATGTTAAATTAAATAAGCCTTATAAAAAGGAACAACATTTTCCGAAAAAAATTGTTGACAAGATAGAAAAGATGTTGTATTATATTTTCTGTCGCAATTAATACGGAGACGTTAAGCTAGCGAAATATTTATTAGTTTATTCCACAGTAGCTCAGTGGTAGAGCTATCGGCTGTTAACCGATCGGTCGTAGGTTCGAATCCTACCTGTGGAGCCATATGGAGAAGTACTCAAGTGGCTGAAGAGGCGCCCCTGCTAAGGGTGTAGGTCGTGTAAGCGGCGCGAGGGTTCAAATCCCTCCTTCTCCGCCATTTTGTTTGGCCCGTTGGTCAAGTGGTTAAGACACCGCCCTTTCACGGCGGTAACACGGGTTCGAATCCCGTACGGGTCATCTACATAAATAATATATTTTGGTTCGGTCCGGTAGTTCAGCTGGTTAGAATGCCTGCCTGTCACGCAGGAGGTCGCGGGTTCGAGTCCCGTCCGGACCGCCATTTTGTTGGGCTATAGCCAAGCGGTAAGGCAGCGGGTTTTGATCCCGTCATTCCCAGGTTCGAATCCTGGTAGCCCAGCCATTTATTTGTAGGAATATTACAAGCACATAGTAATGTGCTGTTTTAAGTTTTTGGCAATTGGATATTGTGAGCCATTAGCTCAGTTGGTAGAGCATCTGACTTTTAATCAGAGGGTCGGAGGTTCGAATCCTCCATGGCTCATCACTATTATTTAGCGGGTGTGGCGGAATGGCAGACGCGCTAGACCCAGGATCTAGTATCTTATGATGTGGGGGTTCAACTCCCTTCACCCGCACTCGTAATAAATGGTATTGCTGTGATAATCCACGGCATTTTATTTTGTTGTGGGAATTGCGGTCGTGGCGGAATGGCAGACGCGCTAGGTTGAGGGCCTAGTGGGTGGATAACCCGTGGAGGTTCAAGTCCTCTCGGCCGCACCAAAAAAATGCTTGCATGTATTTTGCGTGAGTGTTATACTTTTAAAGTTGCTTTTAAAAGCGCCCGTAGCTCAATTGGATAGAGCGTTTGACTACGGATCAAGAGGTTAGGGGTTCGACTCCTCTCGGGCGCGCCATCATTTACGGGAAGTAGCTCAGCTTGGTAGAGCACATGGTTTGGGACCATGGGGTCGCAGGTTCGAATCCTGTCTTCCCGACCAGCGAAACGTCTATTTCATTATATGAATGATTTTATAATATGCGGGTGTAGTTTAGTGGTAAAACCTCAGCCTTCCAAGCTGATGATGAGGGTTCGATTCCCTTCACCCGCTCCATAACACTTATCATGTTGGGCCTGTAGCTCAGTTGGTTAGAGCGCACGCCTGATAAGCGTGAGGTCGGTGGTTCGAGTCCACTCAGGCCCATTTGCTTCAAAAAAGCAAAAAAAGGTATTGACTTATCGAATTCAACGTGATAAACTGATGAAGTTGCTGTTAA
>NZ_JBSVKG010000015.1:0-81611 GCF_054048505.1 Virgibacillus sp. FSP13
TTTGGGCCTGAGTGCGCGGATTTTTGGCCCGAGTGCACGGATTTTGGCCCGGGTGCGCGGTTTTTTGGCCCGGGTGCGCGGTTTTTGGACCGAGTGCGCAGCTTTTTGGCCCGGGTGCGCGATTTTCTGGCCCGAGTGCGCGGATTTTGGACCGAGTGCGCGGATTTTTGGCCCGAGTGCACGGCTTTTGGACCGGGTGCGCGATTTTCTGGCCCGAGTGCGCGGTTTTTGGACCGAGTGCGCGGATTTTTGGACCGAGTGCACGGATTTTTGGCCCGAGTGCACGGATTTTGGCCCGAGTGCGCGGATTTTGGACCGAGTGCGCGGATTTTGGACCGAGTGCGCGGTTTTTGGACCGAGTGCGCGGTTTTTTGGCCCGAGTGCGCGGTTTTTTGGCCCGGGTGCGCGATTTTCTGGCCCGAGTGCGCGGATTTTGGACCGAGTGCGCGGATTTCCACTTTTGTCCGGCGACTTTCCACTTTTTTTCGGCGACTTTCCACTTTTGTCCGGCGACTTCCCCTTTTATCCGGCGACTTCCCGCTTTTTTCCGGCGACTTTCCGCTTTTGTCCGGCGACTTTCCGCTTTTGTCCGGCGACTTCCCGTTTTTTGTCCGGTGCGAGGCTTTGGTTGATGCTGCATGACTCCCCACCTTAAAGAGATAGTTAATCCGAACGTAGCATTTTTAAAAAATCCTGCCATTTCGATTGGTTCATTTTTGTAATGCTTTCACGATGTTCCCGGATATTATATGCTGTAAAATCTCGATAACAAAATGACGAGTGCTTTATTAATTGGCTTAACACACTCACATCCTCATAAAGTCTTCCATTTTCAAAAGAGACTACCGGAAATCCGCCTTCCCTTTTTAAAATAGAAGTTCGATATATTCTTGGTCCGAGTGGAAAGCGATAAGTTAGTAAGTCTTCCAAACCATTGACAGCTACTCCTTGGGAAACACCTTTAAAAAGGACGTCCGCCTCTGCCGAAAGCTGCTTCCACCTTCTCAGATTGCCGTACAGCACCGAAACATCCTTAGGAAGATCAGCTAAATACTGTTTGATTACGGAAATAGCATCTGGATCAAGCCAATCATCTGCATCTAGTTCCAAGATAAAGTCGGATGTCACACGTGGTAATAAATCATTTAATGCCTTTGCTTTTCCTTCATTCGTTTTACCAAATACAGTCACTTGATCCCCATCATCCCATAACTTCAATTGGTCAAAGGAACGATCAGTTGAGCCATCATCAATTATCAAAATTTGATCAGGCTGTTCATTTTGCAATAAACATGAAGCTATGGCATTTTCTACATATTTACCCATGTTGTAATTGGCTATTAAAATCGAAATCGTCGGATGGTCCGTTTTGATTTTTTCCAGTTGGTATTTTTGTATAAATGCTTGCCTTTCCACTGTGTTGCTTGAACTATTTTTTCTTGCTTGCTTCACAAGACCCTCCTTGAAAACGGAATTTTTCACATGCGAAAGCCAGACGGGAAAAAGCGCCTCCTTGAATGGCAACTGGTGACTGGATAAAAACTGCTCCTGCTTGAGAAATGACGTGCGTATTAATAATGGGCGCTGGAGGGTGATGTTACGATTATGATAAAACGTTCCCAACATCGATTTTTCTCGGGAAAGCTGAAAGGATTCGGTGCTTATCGAAGGAGAAAGATAGTCTGTTTCCTGGAGGAGTAACACGTAAGGACTGGCTAGACGAGAGATAGTGGTATTCAATGTTTTTCCAAAATTACCATTTTTAACTGTAATAAATTGCAGCTGACCAGCAAAATCGTATTGGCCCTCTAATAATTTTTCTTGTTCCTGGAAAACAATAACGGATTCCAATCTGGTGTTCACTTTTTTTAGAGAGATTAGCGCCTTTTGCAATACGGATTTGTCGGAATAATGAACAAGTATGGCGGTAATATCGTTCAAACGTAAGCCCCCCGTTCCATAAAAAGTTCTGATCTCATTCTAAGTGCTATCTATCATTGTATTAGTTTTCACCTGTTATATTCCATCTTTTCAAGGTTAATATTCATTGACAGGATGCTGCTTTTCTTGAAGAAGCCAAAAACAAGCATTTCCACAAGGGAAGTGCTTGTTTATTTCGCAACAGACGAATCTGTTACCCGTTTCTCCAGTCTGTTCGCTTCCAGCCGTTCAATAAACTTTTTACATTTCAAAAAGGAATACTGAAAAATTGGACTTTGGACGAAGGTAAAAATAAATGTAAAAACAAACACAGGGCCACCTAGCAGCAATCCAATTACAAGCACACCGGTCTCCGTAATTATTCGCACCCTTCTAATTGGCGCACCAAGTTTATCGGAAATCGACAGCATAAAACCATCACGGGGGCCTGAACCAACGCCGGCTGCATTGTAGATCCCACCGCCGACACCCATGATTATAATTCCAACGATAATGATAAGGATATCCAGCCAGGAATGTGTCGCATGCGGTAAAATATCCAGCCACAAAAAGAAATCCACACATGATCCTACTAAAAAGGCGTTTAAAAATGTGCCGATCTTGATATAGCTTTTATCAAGAATCCACGACACAACAATTAATGTCATTCCACAAATGATATTCCATGTTCCAATGGAGAAACCGAACATTTCAAACAACCCCACATTTAGCACATCCCAAGGGTGGATGCCCAAATGCTGCACATTGATTGTGGTGGAAATTCCTAAACTAAAAAAAATAACCCCTACAACAAAAAAGGGCCAGCGAATAGCTTGAATCATAATTGACCTTCTTTCACATCTTGTAAGATAATTAGATCAATCTTAAAATAGGATGAAAAATTAGTCAATTTCGGCAGTTACATTGAAGTCTTATCTCTCTAATCCCGCAAGCTTTTAGTGTGTGTTCAAAAAGTTGCCAAATTAGAAGCAAGAAGGTCGAGGCGGCGTAGTCTTGAGGACCGAAATGTAGGCAAAATCTCTACATGAAACCCACCTATCATTTGGTGACTTTTTGAACAACCTCTTTTACGCAAAAAATTGAAATTTCGTTCGTACATTAGCCATGATTTTTATTTGTCCTGGCTCGATTGTAGTAGATGTATTTTCTTCCATTGTAGCAAATGCCTTATATGCGGCTGGTGATTCGTTCATTTCTTCTACAATTTTAAGTGGTTTTGGATCAAGGTTCAGTTCCATCGTTTCTGCGATTGTTTGTGCTTTAGCAGTTGCATCCCTTAACGCGGCACTCAACGCTTGTTGGTAATAGTGTTGTTTATCAGCCACTGTGAACTCGATTGCTGATACACGATTTACCCCATTTTGCACAGCAGCATCAATAATTTCCCCCACCTGTTCACCCTCATCCATTTTAACCGTAAGCGCATGTGTAACTTCATACCCTCGAAAAACTTGTTTTCCATCCACGTAATCGTACCTTGGATAAATATTGTACGTAGCTGTTTGAATATTTTCCCGCGGAATCCCGAACTGTAATAATGCCTGCATAACTTGATTTATTTTTTGTGCATTTTCCTGTTGCGCAAGGGTAAGCGACTCATTTTGGGTGACAACTTCCAACTCGATCATCACGATATTCGGCTCGACTGAAATAGTTGCAGTCCCAGTCACGGTCATCACCCGGGGTTGTTGGTCTCTAAATGAAGGTACATATGAATAATACAATCTCATTCCACCCTTCTTGAAGGTATAGTAGATCATATGCCTACATGTATGAAATGGTTATGAATGAGGATAGGGAAAGTTCTCGACCAAAGGATAAGACGAATTTTGGCAGGTTACTCGCATTGGTTTTATTATAAATATTTATCAGAAAAAATATAAAAAAGAGCTGCCGAAACAGCTCAAAGTATCCTAATTAACATAAAATTTGTCAGGTGATAAGCTTGTCGTAAGGGAAAAAGCCTCACTTATTCTTTTCTAACCTATATGATATCCAAAAGTAAATTGCAATGGCGCCAAAGGTAATCCACGGGCTTATGATTAATTGGGTTTTGTCTTCCAATGGTGTCAGACTAAGTAAGTAATCAGGCAGTGTTAACAATGCTACTATAATGGTTAGGATCCATGTTTTTGCCCAAAAGGAAATGCCGATTATAAATAGTGCTGTAATAACACCGATCATCAGACTTCCCGTATTGCTAAAATGAATGATAGGAGTTTCAACGGCCCTATTTATGTAGATCAAACCGACAAACAAAGCCATTGGATGTACCACGATAGCAATTAGTATTAATCCTTGTTTCTTGATAGATTGATTCGTTGTGGACAGATATTTAAATCCCGTAAAAACAGAAACAATAAATATTGCACCGATCACAACATGCCCGACAATTTCCAAAACAGAATAAGAAAGGTTTCCTTCCATTAAATCTGGATAAATCGTTACAGAAAACGACCCAAAAACGATTAAGCAAATGTATCCGATCCATGTTCGATAGTCAATTACCATTTCATTGGATACCATCTGCATATATTCCTTCGGTGATTTTCCGATGATTTTTTCAATGGGCTTTCCATTTTCTTCTGCCTCGGTTAAATGAATTTCCAACTCCTCGATGATTTCATCAATTTCATCCGAATTTTTTCCACTTGAAAACAAGTAAAGGCGTAAGTTTTCCAAAAATGTCTTACTTTTATTAGACAGTTTTAAATCATTATTCAACCGGTTCATCTCCTTTTACATATTTTGTATCTGATTCATGGCGTAAAACTCTGTTTACATTGGTTTGCAAATAGCCCCAGCGTTCCATGAACATTTCCAATTCTGTCTCACCCTTTGATGTAAGCGAGTAATATTTCCTTCTTGGTCCCGCCGTTGATTTTTTCAATGTTGAGGTAACTAATTCTTCCTTCTGCATCCGCATTAGCAATGGATAAATTGTACCTTCGCTAAAGGATTGAAATCCATAGCTTTCGAGTTTCTCGGCCAGCTCGTAACCGTATACTTCTTTATTTTTGATAATCGCCAGCAAACAGCCATCAAGGATTCCTTTTAGCATCTGTGTTGTCGACAAATCTCTTTCACCTCTTTCAGTAACTTGTAATGCAAGGGTTATGATCAAAAATACTACCATGCATTACATGGTATACAAACAGTATAACGACGTTAGTCTTGTATTGCAAGGTATTTTTTTGAAAGTTAACAACACGATAATCCAATTACCAATTAGTTTAATGTAGTATTTCATGTGGGTAGTCTCTTAATCAAACTGCAGTTTCCGCTAATTCTCTGCAAACCAACGGAGTGCTCGCTCTTCCATTTCCTTCACGAATTCTTTTTTTGCCGGGCTATACTCACTCGTATTTTCAAATCGCTGTGCCAACTCTTCTTTAAAACGACTATACTTAGCTACTTCTTCTGGGTGGGAACGTAGATAATCCCGGAATATTAAATGCCGTTCAATTTGCGGGTTATCGAATTGATAAAAATGAATGTGATGCGTTCTGTTATCCCCGCCCTTTCGAAATAACCTTCTTCCTTCTATCCCCCACTCTCCAGCAATATCATATCCGAGAGCATCCATTCTGTTATTGAACAAATCAATCCTCTCGATGTTTTTCACAATACACATCATGTCGATTACAGGTTTTGCCTTCATGCCATAAATAGACGTGCTACCAAAATGTTCAAATTTGATTATTTCATCGCCATATATTGTTTTCAAAAATTGAGTCTCGTGTTGAAACATTTGCACCCAATTTTCGCTAAAGTCGGTGAGCCGAACTTTCATTTGGAAACCTCCCTATCGTACACATTTCCGTCATTAATATGTTGTTCCTTTCAAATTTCTCACCTGTTAGATTACTTCTTTTGAATAAGACCAAAGCCAATACCCGTAGGATCTACTAAGTATGCGAGATAGAATTCAGCAAACTCCATCTTTTCACGTACTACCATTGCACCATTATCTTTTGCCTTGGAAATAGTATCGTCTATCGAATCCACCTCTATTTGAATCCGTGTTCCATGTGGATAATCATTGGGTCCCTTACTGATTCCACCGTTGATTCCACTCTCGTTTCCTCTCCCCACAGATACAGCCCAGTAATCCCATTGAGGTTCAGAAATTTCCCAGTCAAAAACATTGGAATAAAATGTTGCTGCCTTTTCTGGTTCCTGACTGCTTAATTCAAATCCAACCACTTTTCCCACTTTGAGTCCCTCCTAGTTCATAAAAACGCCCGGACAATTCCAGGCGTTTTAGCTTTAACGTCCTGATTGCATTTTATAGTTTCTTAAAATCATGCCATTTGATTTTTGCATTCCAAATTTTTCGTAATAGGTAACTAAATCGTCATCGCAGCACAAATCAACCATGTATATGTCATCGAGTTCTTGTAGCATCCGGTTTACTAATTCCTTACCAATTCCTCTATTCTTGTATTCTGGTAACACTTCAAGGAATGGGATGTAGGCAGATAGAACTCCGTCACTTATTGCTGTAATGAATCCAACTACTTGATTCGTTTTTTCATCAATTGCAATAACCACCTTACTGCTTTTATTTAACAGTTTTAAATGGGTTTGTTGATTCGGCGGATTTGGCCAGTTTACAAAAAAGCCCTTTAGCATATCAGAAGAAATACCTTCGAGCGAAATCTTGTATATCATAATATATCAGCTCCTAATTTGATTTGAATGATTAGAAAGATATACAGATCAAAAGTACAGTAACACAAAATGACCTCCAATCGGTCTGTGGATATTAATAACTATTCGATACAAAATCTTAAAACCCCTTTTATTTGTCATAACTTTTGATTTGATGCGGTTTTTGGCTACTATCTAGTCAAACTCAGATTCTCTTGCTAATTCGCAGAACTGAATTTTATTGTAATGGATGTTAATTGAATGCGAATTTGATATTCAAGTGCCAGTTATAATATTATTTAGACTTATATTATTTTATTTGTTTCAATTATCTGTATATTATCAGGATTATTGTTCGGTATGTGTACGCTCAGGGTAAAAGAACAAACAATGTAAATGTATAAAATTCACTAAAGGGGGCTTACCTTATAGATCTAGATGTCAAAATTATAAAGATAGATTCCTATTCTTTAGGCATGAGAATGTCTAAAAGTGGAATCCCCGCAAGACCACTCCAAGAAACAGCTAAAATCGATTAGAATTATATTACGGAAACTATAAACACATCTATGATAAAGTATATATCCAGGGGTTTTACAACGATTCCCCTTACTTGCTAGAGCAAATGGAGGCATAAACAATGACAATTCCAATCAAGCAAATAACGTTACATAAGTTAAACATGCGGTTAAAAAATCCTTTTAGAACAAGTTTTGGGACACTTCAGGACAAGGAATTTTTCATTATTGAAGTTATGGACGATGATGGTAATCACGGCTTTGGTGAGTCTGTCGCGTTTACCAGCCCGTGGTATACAGGGGAAACTGTAAAAACGAATCAACATATGATAGAAGATTTTTTAATACCGATTTTACAGGAAAATGAGATCCATCACCCTGACGAAGTGTCCGAACTTTTTTCCCCCATCAGGCAAAACAACATGGCGAAATCGGCTGTTGAGGGCGCCATCTGGGACTTGTATGCAAAACGCAAAAATACCCCCCTAGCCCAAGCATTAGGTGGAACAAAATCAGAAATTGATGTGGGAATCAGCATTGGCATTCAACCCACGACAAAGGATCTGTTACAGACGATTGATCGTAGTGTCAAAGCAGGCTATAAACGAATAAAGCTAAAAATAAAGCCCGGCCGTGATATTAATGTGCTACGCGAAGTCCGTAACCATTTTCCAAATTTACCGATTATGGCAGACGCTAATTCTGCTTATACGCTAGGAGATGTTGAGCACCTAAAACAATTGGATGAACTTGACCTGATGATGATCGAGCAACCATTGGGACACGATGATATTGTCGATCATGCCAAACTTCAGGCAGCGTTGAAAACACCAATTTGTTTAGATGAGAGCATCAACTCTTTTGCTGATGCGAGAAAAGCAATCCAGTTAGGCAGCTGCAAGATTATAAATCTAAAAATCGGCCGCGTCGGTGGACTTACGGAGGCTAAACGGATTCACGACTACTGTTTGGATCATGAAATCGCAGTCTGGTGTGGTGGTATGCTTGAGGCTGGTGTTGGACGTGCTCATAACGTTGCCTTAACAACGCTTGCTGGCTTTACATTACCTGGGGATACAGCAGGCTCCTCCAACTATTGGGAACAAGATATCATTCAACCAGAAGTGACGGTTGAAAATGGTATTATCAAAGTTCCTCATGCACCAGGAATTGGTTATGAAGTGAATGAAGAGGCATTAAAAAAATTTACTGTTGATGTAAAAACATTCCACTTTTGAATGGAAACAGAGGTGAAGGATGGCGATGCTCAAGTGCCCCCTATCAGACTGTTCACCCATTGAGAACTTGTTCCGAAACAGATACACTACTGTTAGAGGATGTTTAAAATTGTTGAAAGTAAACAACCATGATCGAGAAAAGGAGTAAAATATATGCTACCAATTGAACGACAAAACCGGATTAGACAGCTGGTTCAGGAAAAACATACGATCAAAATAGCCGATTTAAGCAAGGACATTGGCGTTTCCGAGATGACCATTCATCGGGATCTCAAACCATTAATTGAAGAGGGAATTGTTATCAAAACGTTCGGCGGTGTCACCCTTGCTCACGATCATTCTGATAAACAAGGTACGTTAGATGAATGTGTATTCTGCAGTCGAGCTATCCATGAACGATTAGCATACCGACTCATTTTACCAAATAATAAAATTGAAATAGCTTGTTGCTCCCATTGTGGACTGCTTCGCCATCGCCAGTTAGGTGATGAAGTCATGCAAGCCATTACGTATGACTTTTTCAGACAAACGACCTTAAGCGCTCCGTTAGCATGGTATGTCATGGACACTTCCATCCATGTTGGGTGCTGCCAACCACAAGTTCTCACATTTGAAAATAAAGATCATGCGGAAAAATTCGTCAAGGGATTTGGTGGAAATGTTTATTCGTTTAAAGAAGCGATGGAAGGCCTATTTCAAAAAATGAATGGACACGACGAAAATAGCTGCAATCATTAAGGTAGTTAATAACAATAAATAGCTAACAAAAAATCACAAAATCATCACATTTTATTTGTTGATTGTTTATAGTCATATGCTATAATCCAAGTTAGATAGTGTTACGATTTGTGATTTTATATCATAACAATGCTATCCAATACGTACAATAAGAAAGGTAATGAAGGATCGATGATGGATCTTGTGGGTAAGAAACAGTATGATAAAAATCCAATCCGGTGGAGAAGTCTTACTTTAGCAATAATTAGTTTCATCTTTCTGTTATGCTTTGCACCAGTTGTTGAAGCGCATTCTAGTTTGCTGGAGACAGTTCCGGGAAAAGGCCAATTAGTCGATACATCTCCATCGTCCCTAAAATTGCAATTCAATGAACCAATTGATCATGATCTGGCAACGGTAACAATTTATGATTGGGATGGTCGACCGATACTTACGAAAAATCCAGAAGGGGAAAATGAAAGGTCAAAAGTTTTACAGATCTCACTGCCTGAACTGGATCAAGGTACATATACCGTACAATGGAATGTCGTTTCACTCGATGGTCATCCTGTCGATGGATCTTACCATTTTGCGGTCGGCAAAGCCACAGAAGGAGGTACCACATCAGTTGACACTAATGACGACTCGACCAGCTTCTTAATCATAACTCGGGCAATTGTTGAAGGTTTAATACTTTTCGTTGCTGGCCTGTATTGGTTTGCTTGGTTAGCCGAAAGACGAAATTTTCCAGGTCTAGGGACACTAATTAAAAGAGGGCGTGTAGTTACGGCTAGCATTTTAATTGTTGGCACGATCGGAGAGTTCGTTGCATATGCATCTACCCTCCCCCCTGGATTGATTCCAACCATCCTAAATGGCAGGTGGGATTTGCTGCTTCATTTTCCATTCGTGATAATGTTGTTTGCGCAGCTGCTTTTCCTTATCCTCCTTTTTATTCCAGGAATGGTACGAGGATGGTACTTAATCATGTGGCTCATGCTAGCTGCCATCCCATCGTTTGGTGGACATGTGTGGGGAATGCAGCACCCTTTTATCGCGCTGATTCCGCGCATCTTGCATCAATTTGCAATTGCGTTATGGATGGGAGCGCTGGGATATTTCATCCTGTTCCTTTTATTTAGGAAAAAACAAGCGGATGATGATTCACTACCGTCTTTTCGTTCATTTTTTGTTCCAAAGGTGATGATTGCATCAGGACTTGTTGTTGCAACTGGCGTGATCATGGTCTTTTTACAGTCAAGCTGGACAGCGGTTGTCAACCAATGGGATAGCTGGAGTACGTTATTGCTCGTAAAAATTCTCTTAACCACCCTAATGTTGGGCATTGCCCTTTTCCAAACGCTAAAATGGCGGAAGCGGAAATCGTTTTCTACCCCACGTCTTATCCGGGTAGAATGGATAATTGGGCTAATTATAATCGTTTTTGGTGTGTGGATGAGTCAATCAGCATACCCAATCCCAATTAAGTCATATACCGCAACATTATCATCGGAACAGGGAGAAACGGAGATTAACATCGCGAATTTACGACGTGGCGAACAACAAATGAATATTCAGCTTCCATTACTAGATGGAAAAGAACCAGAGCATGTAGCCGTTGATATGGCCATGCCCGACCACGGAATGAGTTCGGGCCCATTCGAAGCAAAACAAATTGAACAAGGGAGTTACCAAGTGACATTGCCATTCACCATGATTGGAAGCTGGAAGTTAGTTATCCACGCTACCTATCCTAATGATGTGAAAAGTGAATGGGAAGACAGCCTATTTATTAGTGGCGGCGGTAATGATTAATAGCTTTTTTAAGAAATGGAGGATATTTTCAATGAAAAAAAGATTAGGCACGTTCCTTGCGCTTTTTGCCATCGGAATGTTTGTGATGGCCCCAATTGCCGAGGCTCACGTGACAGTAAATCCATCCGAGAGTTCGACAAATGCATACGAAAAATACTCGGTTCGGGTCCCAGTTGAAAAAGACATTAACACAACAAAAGTCGAATTGCAGGTTCCAGATGGGGTTGAACTGGTTTCCGTTATGCCCATAAATGATTGGGACTATCAACTGAAGAAAGATGACAACGAACGTATCACATCTGTTACGTGGACAGCAACTGCAGGCGGAATCAAGCCAAACGAATTTATCGAGTTCTCATTTATTGGAGCAAATCCAAGTGAACCTGGTGAAGTTAGCTGGAAGGCATTCCAAACATATGAAGATGGCTCTGTTGTCGAATGGACAGGTGCTCCAGACGCCGATGAACCTGCTTCGGTTACAAGTATTACAAGTGGTGATAAAGCGGCTCCTCACGAGGAAAACGAATCAGCAACAACGGAGGATTCCCAAATAGAAAATGATAATGAGAGTGCATCAGATTCCAATACGAACTGGATTCCAATCGTTATTTCCGTATTGGCCCTACTATTGGCATTGATTAGCCTGTTTCGTAAAAAAGGCTGATGTAGGAAAATAAATCACACGCCAAAAAGCAGATTGAGAAGTAAAATTCTCAATCTGCTTTTTTGTTTACTAAATTTTATATCATTTTGTGGATTAACATTTGGACTAAGTGTTACGCATTTACTGCTTGACTTGCATGTAATTTTTTCATTGCAAATCTTGCTATCGGCTGTGCAATCAAAGTTTCAACCCAAAATGCGATGAAAAAGTTACGAGGCCAGGCATAAAAGAACGTTTGAATCGGTTCTAAACTAATTTCTCCCATCCCAATCCAGGTTCCAATCACGGTTAGTAAAATGGACAAAATAGTTACGCTAAACAATATAGTGAATAATACCCTCGCATTGAATCCGTCCGTAGGTTTAACGAACTTTGGTACCAATTTATTAACAAGTGGGTTAGCAACAAGCGTTACCAATAAGATCACACAAATCCATACAAACGGAATAACTTGCAATGTTTCAAGATAGACTTCTTTGTGGAATCCAAATTCAAATCCCATAATAAGAGGTGCGATAATATTCACCGAAAGTATTGAAATAATAGCTAAGAACAGTGCAAATTCTTTTCCGTTTCGAGGTAGTCTTGTTTCCTCATACATGCCCGTCATCTCCATTTAAAGTATTTCAGATGGTAGACGTATCATGCGACATATATTTTTGATCAATAAGCAAGACCAATATCTCCACACACTGATTTTATAATATTATCACGTATTTCAGATGTATTTCAAGACCTTTTTTAGTCGACACTTTTTTCTATGTTTACTGTGGTAAATAGGCAAACAATACTGCCTCTGTTATGTAACATAGCACCAATCATTTTGCATATTTATCTTTCATACCTTCCCTTAACCATCGTTATAAACTCAGCTGAATCCGTATCAAAATCCATCATTTCAACAAAACCCAGTTTCTCATAAAGATGCATTGCTCGCTCATTAAAGGTCGCCACAGTTAAACGCAAATCCTTCTTATTATAGTTCTCCTGTACGTATCGAATAATTAACGTGCAAAAATCGAAACCATTTCCCTGCCCCGTCAAATAGGGTTTCATCCCAAAACCAATGTCTATCATATTCTCCTTGTATGCACCAAACTGATTCCCAATAGGTACCTGTGCTGATTTGCCGACGCAGAAGAATCCAAATAGCTCATCGTCCTGGTCAACTACCGCAAAATACGGGTTTTCAAGAAACTCCTGCAGCGATTCATCATTTAAGTCATTATTATAGAAATCATAAGGCTTTACATATTTCCAATTTAAAATTTCTATCGCGAGTTTTTCATTCATGGGTTTGATAAGTAATTTCATGTTATACCCCTCCCTACTGCTTGCTTGATCTCGGGACGATGTTTTCGATCTCCCGCTGATGTTTCTGCTTTCCCGCCGATGTTTCCTGCTCTCGCGCCGATGTTTCTGCTCTCGCGCCGATGTTTCCGTTCTCGCGCTGATGTTCCTGCTCTCGCGCCGATGTTTTCGTTCTCGCGCCGATGTTTCTGCTCTCCCGCCGATGTTTCTGCTCTCGCGCCGATGTTTCCTGCTCTCCCGCCGATGTTTCCTGCTCTCGCGCCGATGTTTCTGCTCTCGCGCCGATGTTTCCTGCTCTCGCGCCGATGTTTCCTGCTCTCGCGCCGATGTTTCTGCTCTCCCGCCGATGTTTCCGTTCTCGGGCTGATGTTTTTGCTCTCCCGCCGATGTTTCGTTCTCGCGCCGATGTTTCTGCTCTCGCGCCGCTGTTGTTAAAATATCTGGTGCTCATTAGTTAAATAAAGTTTCACTTATTATTTACCAACAATCGCTTAATTGACCTTATCTGCCCACGGTGGTTAATTTCGTCCTCCATAACGTGAAACCAAAGATAGTAGTTATTATATGACACACCATTTCCCCATTTGCTTTCCTCGTATAACCAGTCATCTTTCTTTGATTTTAGCTGTGTTAATGTTTTCTCCCTAATTTGAGACAATTCTTCTAGATAATAATGAAGAGAGTTGTTTTTGATTCCCGCTCTTGCTTTTTCTCCAAGTTCTAATGCTGTTCCCCATTTCAAAAGTTCACGCTCATTTAAATCTCTTTTTTCAAATGAGATAATTTGATGAACATATTCAATTGAAGCGATATGTAGCAAAAGGGAACCAATAGAGTTTGAGCTTTTATTCGGTAAATAATCTAAATCAATCTGACTTAAATTAGAAATTTCGTTCAATGTAACATCTCTTGTATGTTCAAACATCGAAACAAGTTCTCCAATTTTATCTGGGAAATTCTTTTTAGGTCTTATCCTATAATCAATCATCTTCTACCTCCAATCTGCTCTATATCTAATGCTACTAACAAAATGGAAAAATTAAAAGTTGATATTGAAAATGGTATAATTTTTTCATTGCTTGTGGAAAATCGGAAAATTTATTTATATGGAAACTACTTTTAAAATACGTTCACTTTTCTCATTCGTATAGACCCGGGCATTCTTCAACTAACCGCATCACAGTACATTAGACAATCCAAATTCAACCTAACAAACCTTTATCATTCCATAAATAATAAACAAATTTTAATTTCTCACCATTCATTTCGAATTCTTCATCTCCGTGTTCTATATGCTCAAATCCATTCTTTTCTAACACTTTTTGAGATGGAATGTTATTCGTTGTTGTTTTCGCTTTAATTTTGATTATGCCTTGGTCTGTTGCTGCTTCTAATAATTTTAGCGCTTTACTAGCGATCCCTTTTCTAGTATGTACTTGTCCCACTCTATAGCCCAGATGCCCAATTTTTTCTGATTTATCAATGTCAACTAAATTCATTCTCCCGATAATCGAATCATTCTTATCCTTAATTAAATAGAAATAGGAACATCCATGTGCTTGTTCCTCAAGTATGGTTTCATGCCTTTTTTTAAATATCTCAGGAATATAGTAGTCATCGCCTCTTGTAGGTACCATTTTTTCAAAAAAGCTTCTGTTTTCTAGTTCAAACGTATATAATTTTTCAGCATCCGCGTTCTGTAATTTCTCAATTAATATATCCATGGATAATGTTCACCTTTCAAAGGTTTATCAAAGAATTGCTACACTTTATATTTCGACATAAAACACCAATTCACCTTCAACATAAAACATGATTACGAATGAGCACCTCTTTTGGCATAAAACAATAACACACCCGAAATGATTAACATGACAAACGCTCCAAGTTCCACCATCATTCGGATCGATGCAAGCTGGGCGCCGATTCCAAAAATAGTGGTTGCCACGATAATAAACATCGCTTCGATTAATCCGATCATACTTCCAACCCTCCCCATTACATCAGTTGGAATGTTATGTTGGTAAAACGTAAAAAAGCCTGTATTTGCAAATGCGAGCGAAAAGGAAAGGATAAAGAAACCAACCGCCGCCATCATAAAACTGGAGGAAAAGGCATATACCGTATACCCAATCGATACAAAAACAGAGCCTATGCCAATTAGGAAAGGTATTGCTAATTTTTTTGCAAAAATCATCGTACAAATAGCACCAACTATAATTCCAGCACCAGCTATGCTGACCAAAAAGCCATAGACACTATCTGATAAGTACAGTACTTCTTTGGCAAATGCAGCTTCAAGTGAATCAATCGCAGTCATCATAACGATCATCCCGCTAAATAATAAGCAAACGAACACAATGGCCATTTTTTGCATGCCAAACTCCCAAACAATTTTCCAATCCTTTTTCAAGAGACGAAATGATAGATCTTCTCTCGTTTCATACGCTATTTGTTTCTCTAGATTAGGCATTATAATAGTTACAAGGCCCGATACAAATAGGGAAAAAGAATTGATAAAAATAGCTGCATAAGGTGTTCCAATTATAAATAGCAGCCCGGCAATAGCTGGACCAACAAGAAATCCACCAGAATCAATTAAGCTCCGCAGCGAATTAAATCGTTTGCGGTGATCAGCAGGGATAAATTTTGTAATGTACGTCATTGCTGTTGGCTCGAACATGGAACTCGCAATGTTAATCAGAAAAACAATAGAATATATAACTCCTAATGACGAAAAGAATGGCAGCACGGCAATAAGGACCCCTCGAAAAAAGTCCAAACGTATCATCAAATTACGTTTATTTAGACGATCAATCAGACTCCCCGCCCAGAGATTAGTAAACAATGTCGCTACCGGCTTAAGAATGTAAAGCGCTGCTACTGCCAGTGGTGACCCTGTCATATCTAAGATAATTAAATTTAGTGCAATTAAATAAATCCAATCCCCAATATTTGCAATACCAATACCAAATAAGAGTATCGCCGGGTATTTCCAAGATGCCAATTTCATTTCACATGCTCCCTTCTGTTCTTTTTAAAACAACAAAAAACCCCGCCTCCAAAGACAATTGTCTTGGAGACGAGGTATGTATATCGTGGTACCACTCCAGTTTATTAATATGTCGCCATATCAATCTTATCAGGTACGGCATTAAGTTGAATGCTTATACCCTAGCTCGATAACAGGAGCTACTGTCACACCATCCTCCTTCCAGGTTCCGATGTGCTGCTCAAAGGCTTGGTTCAGTGAATTATTCTTACTCCTTTTCAGCAGCTGGAGCTCTCTTGGAAGAATGAATGTCACCTACTCTTCTTTTCATCGCATTTTATATTTTTATGAATATATCATCTTTTCAAACACCTGTAAAGAATTATTTTTCAAGAGCTTGTGTCGAGGATAAAGGAATTAAACCTATTGTAGATTATCACCCTGGTAAGACTGGTTTTCTTAACAGCTAAAGAACCCAGTCTTTTTTATTGTTTAAAATAGTCAAAATCCATTGACACCCACACAAAAATTCGCTACGCTACATAAAAATAAACATTCAAACAATCATTAGAATGAGGTGAAAAAATGAGTGAACAAGTTAAACGAATCCATTCAGATATCTGTGACGTCGAATGCTATAACGAGGAAGTTGTTCAAAAAATACAGCCCCAAATCCAGCGGGTGAATGGCGTCGCGTTCATTTTCAAAGCTTTATCAGATCCGACAAGACTTAAAATTGCTTATGCACTAACGCTTGAAGAAGAACTGTGTGTTTGTGATGTGGCGAATATCATTGGATCGAGCAATGCTACTGCATCCCATCATCTGCGAACACTCAAGAAAATGAACATAGCTACAATTAGACGTGAAGGAAAACGCATTTTTTATGCTTTAGCAGATGAGCACATTCATCAGCTTGTGAACATTGCTCTTACACACGCGGAGGAGGATTAACGATATGAGTGAAGAGAATACGTATCGTTTACAAGGCTTATCCTGTACGAATTGTGCAGCGAAATTCGAAAAAAACATCCAGCAAATTTCGACTGTTGAAGGTGTGGATTTAAATTTCGGAGCATCCAAACTTACGGTTACAGGGCAAGCGTCAGTTGAACAGCTTGAAGAAGCGGGTGCATTTGATGGGATTAAAGTATATCAAGAATCGGAACGACCGCCAGAGAAGCATACTCCCTTCTGGAAAAAGCGCGAAAACATTCCGACCTTTTTATCGCTGCTTTTCATTATAACTGGATACACTTTTCATTTTCAGCTTGGTGAAACACATTTTCTAACGATTGCCAGTTTCGTGATTGCGATTGTGATTGGCGGAACGGTTCTTTTCAAAGAAGGCGTTCGAAATTTGCTCCATCTGTCATTTGATATGAAAACCCTTATGACCATTGCCATTATTGGTGCTGTTCTAATTGGAGAATGGGCAGAAGGTGCTGTTGTCGTTTTTCTATTTGCACTAAGTGAGGCCCTCGAAGATTATTCAATGGATAAAGCACGCCAATCGATTTCATCTTTAATGACAATTGCACCATCTGAAGCATTCATCAAACGAGATAACGCGTTTATCAGCATTCCGGTAGAAGACATTGTCATTGGTGATACCATGCTTGTCAAACCAGGGAATAAAATTGCGATGGACGGTAAAGTTATTAGTGGCGCATCTTCCATTAACCAATCATCGATTACCGGTGAATCGATTCCTCTATATAAAACACAGGGTGACGAAGTGTTTGCCGGAACCCTAAATATGGAAGGTTCGTTGGAGGTTCATGTAACAAAACGCGCAGAAGATACGACCATTGCTAAAATCATCCATTTAGTGGAAGATGCGCAGGCGGAAAAAGCACCGTCGCAAAAGTTTGTTGACCGCTTCGCCAAATATTATACACCCGCTATCATGCTTATCGCTTTGCTCGTAGCAGTTGCGCCTCCAATTTTATTCGGGGCCGCTTGGTCGACATGGATCTATCAAGGCCTGGCTGTGCTTGTAGTTGGCTGTCCGTGTGCACTGGTAATATCAACACCAGTCGCTATCGTAACAGCAATCGGAAATGCAGCACGAAATGGTGTGTTAATAAAAGGTGGTGTTCATTTAGAAGAAGCTGCTCATCTGCAAGTTATGGCCTTTGATAAAACCGGAACACTGACAAAAGGAACACCAGAGGTCACAACGATCATGCCGTTAGCAGGAAACACGGAAGAAAAGTTACTTTCATACGCCGCGGCTATCGAACAATTTTCACAACATCCATTGGCTTCGGCTATTACAAAGGCATATAAAAAACAAACAGGTCAGAAAATTACTGCTGAAAATTTTCAATCAATCACTGGCAAAGGAGCTACTGCCACGATTGACGGGATTGAATATAAGATTGGCAGCCCGTCTCTTTTCGAAAATCATCCCGCCTTGACTGTTGATCTTTTCGAGAAAATCAAACAGCTACAAGTAGATGGAAATACCGTTGTGTTACTTGCTAACAACGAAGAAATAGTAGGGTATATAGGGATTGCCGATCAAATTCGGGAAGAAAGTCAGCAAGTTGTCGAACAGCTACATCGTATTGGCGTGAAGAAATCAGTCATGCTTACAGGTGATAATCAAGCAACAGGTGAAGCGATTGGCAGGTCGATCAGCATTACGGATATCAACACAAACTTAATGCCGGAAGACAAACTAAATGTTATCCGCGACCTTAAGCAACGTTATAAAAGTGTTGCGATGATTGGGGATGGTGTGAACGATGCCCCAGCCCTAACCACCGCGTCTGTTGGTATCGCAATGGGTGGAGCGGGCACAGATACAGCCCTTGAAACCGCTGATATCGCATTAATGGGGGACGATCTAGACAAATTACCATACACCATTGACTTAAGTCGAAAAACATTACGCATCATCAAGCAAAATATCGGCCTCGCATTTGGTTTGAAATTAGTAGCTTTACTATTAACCATTCCAGGCTGGTTAACATTATGGATTGCAATTTTAGCTGATATGGGTGCGACTTTGATCGTCATTTTAAACTCATTACGCCTAATCCGATCACGGTATTTAAAGTGAATAGGATCATTAAAAAGGCTGTTTTTAAATGATAGTTGTTTTTGAAAAAATAATGTTAAATTAATTTATATTCTTCACAAGCAGCCCGTATACACGTAGACTCCTGGGGGAAGAGAGGCATCGGTGAGACCCCGCAGTGCGGTAGCACGAGGAGGCTCTCCAGCCGCCCCCGGAAAGCGTAGTGTATACGGGCTGCGGGGCAGTAGCAACTATCTATGCAAAACAGCTTTTGAAAACATTTTACAATTTAATTGAAACTTACTTGTATCTTTCTATGCAAACGTGGTATACTATAATTAACTATTGATGTTCGGAATATGATTAAGGCTATATCACCTTGAATATGAAAGAGCAAGAATAGTAATAATGTGCTAATATGCACTTGGAGGAAAAAAGAATGAATAACGGTACAGTAAAATGGTTTAACGCAGACAAAGGTTTCGGTTTCATCGAAGTTGAAGGTGGAGACGACGTATTCGTACACTTCTCTGCAATTCAAGGTGAAGGATTCAAAACACTAGAAGAAGGTCAATCAGTTACATTCGATATCGAAGAAGGTAACCGTGGACCACAAGCTGCTAACGTTGTTAAAGCGTAAGTAACTTTTTCAAAAAAAGCTCTTCCCAATAGGGAGAGCTTTTTTTATTGAAACAAAGGTGTAAATCACTGGATGATTTGCACCTCTATTTAAATGCGATTTTTAAAAACCGTATTCCGCTTCTTTCGCCTCACGAATTTTCGTAAATGTTTCCGCTAATACGACTGTATCTTCAACCAACCGATTGATTCGGAATAAAACATCATCGTTGGTAATTTCTTTTTGGTAAAAATCCTTTTCCTCAATAAATACGTACGTTTGAACCATTTGTGCTTTCATATAGGATAAAATCGGTTTTAATTGTTGCTCGGCAATTAAATAATGCTTCGATGAACCTGCTGTCACAAGCATACTGACTACTTTATCACGAAATGCATTTTCCGGAAGTAAATCAAATATGTTCTTCAATGTAGCTGGTATGGAAGCCTGAAAGATTGGGGTCCCAATAATGATTGCATCTGCCTCCATAATCGTTTGCACGACATACTTTGTGTCACCTTCATATTCCAGATAATTGCGCCCATCACTAAACTGAATATCATATTCAGCTAAATCAATTAAGGTAACTTGCGTCTCTGGATATTTTTCCACGAGAACTTTAACGGTACTGTTCATCGCCGTTCTTGTTTTCGAGCCAACTATTGAACCGGATAATCCGACAACCTTCATGTTTGCTTCCCCCTAGTTTTACTGTGGGACTCAGCGGGACAACTAACCCGTCCCCATGTCCCTATTTTGCGGTATATTTTTTGATTGCTGGTAAGATTTCTGTGCCGATTAGTTCGATATTTTTTCTTAATTTATCAAATGGCATGCCACCGAAGTCCATTTGTGCGATATAGCGTTGATGGCCAAACAATTCATGCTGATAGAGAATTTTTTCAATGATTTCCTGTGGACTACCGATATTCATGATACTATGTGGGTCTACACCCTGTGCAAAGAGTTGTTTTGAAAAGCCCTGGCCGTTCGTTCGTTTCATCCCTTCATTAATATGGGGATATAAATCTTGTAAGGCCTGCTGTGAAGTTTCAGCCGCGTAGAAAAATCCGGCTGTTGCAACCGGTAACTCAGCTGGATCAAACCCACGGCTTCGTGCAGCATCTCGATAAGCATCAATCGTTCGCTTAAAAACAGTAGCTGGTCCACCTAAATGGGCCATAAACATTCCAACGCCTGCATATCCCGCTTTAATAGCACTTGCAGGCGTTCCACCAACGGCACGCCAGATCGGCAATGAGCCATTTTTTGGACGCGGGAGAATCTCCGCATTGTTTAATGGTGCGCGGAATTGCCCACTCCAATTGACAACTTCCTCTTCATTGATCTGCCGTAACAGGTCAAATTTCTCTTCATACAACGCCTCATAATCACGAATATTATATCCTAATAAATCAAATAATCCAATTCTTGAAGCTCGACCCGCAATGATTTCCGCGCGCCCTCCTGAAATCAAATCAAGTGTGGCAAAATTTTCATATACACGCACTGGATCTGATGTACTAATAATCGTGGAGGAGCTGGCAATTTTTATTTTCTCAGTCGCCTGAGCAATTGCTGCAAGCACAACAGCATGTGCTTGTGTTGCAAAGTATTCCTGATGACTTTCACCTACACTAAAAAAGTCAATACCTGCCTGCTCAGCTAGTTTTGCTAATTCAATGATCTCATGAATTCGCTGCTCTGCAGAAATTCGTTCTCCCGTTAACGGATTTGGTAAGTGATCTCCTAATGTATAAAGGCCAAATTCTAGACCTTTGCTTGGATCAATTCGATAGTTTTCCATTTATATCTCTGCCTTTCTTTATTATTATAATTATTAACTCTTATTTATTTCATTTAAAAGCTTCTATCTTTACTCCACCTTCTCATTTACACCATACAATGTTATTATAGTTTATATTAATAAATAGGAATAGTACGCACTTAAAAGTGGTATAGTATACAAAAAGATACTTAGGTGGAGATATAATGGAAAAGATACCAGAAGAATGCCGCGTAGAAGATGCTTTAAGTATTTTAGTTGGTAAATGGAAACCAATTATTTTATTACATTTATTGCAAGAAGGCACAAAGCGTTTTAGTGAGCTTAAGCGTAGCATGCCCGGAATCACACAGAAGATGTTAACGAAGCAATTACGAGAATTAGAGGAAGAAGACATTATTGAACGCGTTGTTTATCCACAGGTTCCTCCCAAAGTAGAGTACTCCGTTACAGAGTATGGCAGAAGCCTGGAGCCTATTTTAGAGGCCATGCATGAATGGGGAACAAAGCATACGTTGCATAAGATGGAAAAAATGAAGAACAAAAGCTCATGATAGAACAAAAATGTTTTGGCTGTGCTTGTCTTTAGCTAGCTCAAAAAACGCTCAGAATAAATCTAACGGGTTCAGTTTTGGGAAAGAAAAATGCTTATATCAAGGAAAACAATATACTAATTGGCATACTTTGTAGCCGTAAATTAACGGTATAATTAACTACCAAAAAGGCTCAGATGAAATTCCGAGCTTTTTTAGCATTATAAATAAATGCCTTTCTTCAACTAAAGGTGGTTCGCCAAGAATATTAACACTTGATATTTTTCCTCCATCCATAAACCGACATCAAAATTATTGCAACACCATCCATTATTTTATAAAAGAATTCTTTATAGAAATGGTAATCATTGCAGTTTTAAGTCCATACTTAAAAAGTGAAATCTCATTTACAGAATTCCTCCTAAGTATTGGTTGAATTCTTGTATGGTAGTTATACCTCAGTTTAAATTAAATCTTATACATTTATTTTTTATCAAATTAAATTAACTTTTTTGGTTCATCAGCATACCAAATGCAGAAACCACAATTACTGCATACATATGGATTTATATTAGTGTTTTTCTTATTTGTAAATAATCCTCCACCCTCAGGATTTTTTACAAGTAGACCCCTCAATCCATCATCAACATAACATTTAATCATTTTCTTCCCACATTTTTCACAATTTCTTTCCTGCTGCCGAACCATTTAATTCTCACCTCATAAGTAATTTTTATTTATATTTAAATATACGATTAATTTTAACAAAAGGTTTCATACTCAGACTCTATACACATTTCAGTAAAGGGAATTTTTACCTTTAAAAGCATAAAAAAACGGGGTACTATTCGTTATGTGATTAGTACCCTAAATGCTTTGTTAATTCGTATTCACTTGACTATTTTTATGTTAGTCGGTATATTAATCCGTCTTGCTACAACTTCTTCCCCTGCTTTTCATTTTTCAACGCCTTATAAAAAGAGAAAATCATCAGCAACATGATAAATGAAAATGGTAATGCTGCCGAAATCAACGCATTTTGCAAGGCCTGCAAGCCACCGGTGTATAAGAGTACTGCAGCTATTGCCGATTGGGCGATTCCCCATACAAATTTTACTGGCATTGATGGGGATAGTGAGCCGTTTGTCGTTTGCATCCCTAAAACAAACGTCGCAGAATCCGCGGATGTAATAAAAAACGTACTAATGAGCAGGATCCCCAACAAGGATAAGACCATACCTAATGGAAATTGATCAAACAAACCGAAAAGCGCTTGTTCATCTGGCAGACCGGCAATATCTACCCCATTATTTTGCTCCTCAATTCCCGACATTCCAAACGCTGAAAACCATAGGAAGCCTACAACGGATGGGACGATCAGAACGCCTGATAAAAATTCACGAATGGTTCGCCCTTTCGATACGCGAGCAATAAAAATCCCAACAAACGGTGCCCAAGCAATCCACCAAGCCCAGAAGAATACTGTCCAGTCCATTACCCACTGCCGTTCTTCAGCACTATTTGGCGATATACGAAAGCTCTCGGAAGGTATTTTTTGAATGTACGACCCGATCGTATCGGTGAATGAGTTCAGGATGTACATGGTAGGTCCCAATATCAGTACAGCAATGAACAATAGACCGGCCAATACCATGTTAGCATTACTTAAATATTTGATGCCCTTGCTTAGACCTGTATAGGCTGATAGCATAAATAAAACCGTCACAACTAGAATAATGACAAGTTGAACCCAGAAAGTGTCAGCTACCCCAAATAAATAGGTGAAACCGCCATTGATTTGTGTCGCACCAAATCCAAGAGTAGTCGCGACACCAACAATCGTCGCAAACACCGCAATGATGTCGATCACTTTTCCCCATGTTCCATTCATTTTATCACCAAAAAGCGGTCCAAGTGCAGCACTAATTAACCCAGGCTTGCCATGGCGAAAGATAAAATAAGCGAGTATTAAGGCAGTCACCGCATATATTGCCCAAGCATGAATACCATAATGGAAAAATGTGATACGCAACGAATCTTCGAGTGCCACTCTTGTACCAGGTTCAGCTGTAGGAGGAGTTTCTATATAATGGGAAACCGGCGAGGCAACCCCGTAAAAGACAAGTCCAATCCCCATTCCGGCGCTAAATAACATGGCGAACCACGAGGCATATCCGAATTCTGGTCGATCACTCTGCTTTCCAAGTCTGATTTTACCGTAGGGGCTGAATATTAAGTACAAACAAAATATGATAAAAAACGATACAATTAATAAATAATACCAGCCAAAGTGTACGGATATATAATTCATAATTGTACTTGATATGCTTTCAAAATTACTTGGAGCAATGATGCCCCAAATGGATAGGATCAATGTCAGACCAAATGTAATCCAAAATACAGCAGTTACTTGTTTCATGTTATACCCCTTCCTATATTTCTTGTTAGCAGAAATGAAGTGTTACGTTAGTTTTTCAATAACGCAGAATTCTATGCGGAAGAGGGTTATATAAAATGGGCATTGAGATAGGGGGAGGCGACTAACCTCCGTCCCTCTCACACCACCGTACGTACGGTTCCGTATACGGCGGTTCCGGATTATGTGTGACGCAAAATTTCATATCTAATGGATATGCTCTTTAGCCCCTGGCTTGACCAATATTTGGTACCAAGGGCTATGTGTAGTATAGGACTCTTTGCGATGCGCCAATAGGCTTTTCTGGTGTTTGCCCATTCATATGCCTTTTGTGGTGATATTCCTAGCGAGATTAGTTTTCTCTTCTTTGTTCTTGGCAATTTCCATTCTTTCCAACGTATCATTCGAAGTCTTCGGTGTAACCATGATTCTAACTCTTTTAGTTTACTTGGTGTATCGATTAACTGATAATACCCAAGCCAACCATTGAGATAGCTATTTAGTTTGGCTATGCGTTGTTCCATATCTATTCGCTGTTTTCGTGAAGTTAGCTTCCTAATCCGTGCTTTGAATCGTTCAACGGATTGCTTTGCCAATCGAATTTTAGGCTGTTTCTTATTGCTTGTGAAACTAAACCCCAAGAATTTACGTTTCCAAGGACGGTCTATCTTACTCTTTTCCCGATTTACCTTGAGTCGAAATTTCTTTTCGATGAACATTGTGATGGATTCCATCACTCGTTCTCCGGCTCGTTTAGACTTCACATAAATTTGGAAATCGTCCGCATACCTCACGAATTTATGACCACGTTTCTCCAGTTCTTTATCCAGTTCATCTAATACAATGTTAGAAAGTAACGGACTTAATGGACCACCTTGAGGTGCTCCTTCCGTGATTGGACGAACTAATCCGTTCTCTAAAACACCTGCTTGCAGAAAACGTCGGATAAGGCGAAGGAGTGCTCTGTCATTAATTTTATTCGCTAGTTTCGCCATTAATCGGTCATGGTTTACTTTATCGAAGAATTTCTCCAAATCCATATCTACTACCCAGCGGTATCCTTCTTTAATATAAGCTCTAGCCTGTTTAACTGCGGTATGTGCCCTTCTATTTGGACGGAATCCGTAACTGAACTCCGAAAATGTTGGGTCAAATACTAACGTTAATTGTTGGGCAATAGCTTGTTGAATGAAACGGTCTGTCACCGTAGGGATACCTAACTTCCTAATCCCTCCGTCTGGTTTCGGGATTTCGACTCGACGGACTGGTTTCGGTTGATAGGACCCCGACCTCAGTTGGTTAGTTACAGTTGTCCAATTTTCTACCAAATGGTTCCGCAGGTCTTTTGTGGTCATTTGGTCGACACCATGACTTCCCTTATTCTCTTCTACCCGTTTGATTGCTTGTAAAAGATTCGGTCGTGCCAGAATCCGTTCCATCATGAGATATTCCTCCTGCGTGAATCACCATTCTTCTTGTGCCATTTCATCCTCCACCCTCTTTAAGTCCCCCACGGATTCACCGTTTCCTCCTCAAAGTAGGTTGTTATCTTTTCTGTTTCATTGGGTGAAATGAACGCCTAGATGTGATTCTTCATAATCGGTTCGGTCCTTCCCTGTTTCCTTAAGTAAAACAGGTACTATGACCTCTGCTGACGCCTGTTGTTCAACAATCCTTCGCAAGATTGCTTACCGCGAGAGCACGGCACTCCAACAGGTTCTCCCCGGGTAAGAGTACAAACTTTCCTTCCACATCCCCGCCTCATTTACTTTGTAATACCTTTGGCAGTATGAACTTTGTCTTGTTTGGCAGACTCATTCAATATTACCTAGCCTTATATGAGGTTCGTGTTCCTCGGGGTGGAAGTTTGCCGCTGACTTCCTTCAGACATGACGGTCACCCGTCATGCCCTTGTCTTAAGCTACAGCTACTACTGCCTTCGCTGTTCGGGACTTTCACCCTATAGTCTGCACCCATGCCGGGCACACCAAAAAAATCCCTCTCCGCTATAGCCGAGAGGGATTTTTAATTCATTAAAATGTTTCCGTCAAATTCGTAACAATCTGTTTCTTCCGTGATACGACACCTTTTAATAGGGCGCGATTATTTTCCAATGTCACGTCAAATGCTTTTTCAACATTTTCCTTAGCTTTACCAAGCGCTAATGCATCTGAATCATTATTAATAATGTCAGTTACAACGAACAAGAATAAATCCAAGTTCTTGCTTTCGATTGTCTGGTTAATTTCCGCCTCCAATTCCGCTTGATGGGAAAGAATCGTGCTCGTATCCACCGCATTTACTTGGGCAATTTCTACTTTAGATCCATTCATGTCAAATTCTTTCGCATCCATGGAGATAAGTTCCGCCATTGTTTTGTCACTTAGATCAGCTCCAGCTTGTAACATATCCAAACCATATTGATCAAGATCAACACCAGCAACTTCCGCTAATTCGCGAGCTGCGTCAACGTCTTGTTGCGTGCATGTTGGTGATTTCAATAATAAGGAATCGGAAACAATTGCTGACACAAGCAATCCAGCAATCTCTTTGGTAATCGAAACATTATTTTCTTCGTACATTTTCTTTAAAATTGTCGCTGTACAGCCAACAGGTTCTACGCGGAAATACAATGGTTCTTTTGTTTCAAAATTTGCCACACGGTGATGGTCGATAACCTCAGTAATTCGTGCATCTTTAATATTATCAACACTCTGCTGAAATTCATTATGATCAACCAGAATCACATCACTATTTTCCGGAACCGTTTCAATTAAACGTGGTTCTTTTACATGAAAATAATCCAGTGCATATTGTGTCTCTTTATTAACAGTACCTAGGCGAACAGGCTCTGCTTGAAATCCTAATTCATTTTTCAAATGGGCATAAGCAAGTGCTGCAGTAATTGTGTCTGTATCTGGGTTTTTATGTCCAAATATAAGTGTGCTTTCCATGGTAACTCTCCTATCACATTAAAAATTTATATCCATATTCTTTATACCAATTATATGGCATCATCGCAAATTAGAAAAGCACTTGCTCTTGTTAGATTTCGTAAGAGGGTAGCGCTCAAACAAGCATTCCATTATTCTCTTACCCAGGTGATCATCTTTCTATTTAAAAACCCCGCATTCAAATAATTAACGGGTTTACTTGGCAGTACAATCTCCACTTTTACTGTTACTTCAGCAAAAAGTCAATTTGCACGAAAAGTGTATTTTTTATATCATCTTCCGTTACTTGATCATCAAGTAAATAATCAATCACTGGCGTGGTGCAAATAACATTACAGAAACACCAATAATACATATTCCAGCGCCTAACCAATCGTAAAAATCAGGTGGTTTTTTATCAATTCCCCATCCCCATAAAACAGATAGAACAATAAATACTCCACCGTAAGCAGCATAAACTCTACCGAATGATGGAAAGGTTTGAAATGTGGCAATCACACCATATATGGCTAATGCTATACCACCAGCTATTCCCCAATAAAAAGGCTTACCTTCTCTTAACCAGAGCCAAATTAAATAACCTCCACCTATTTCAGCGATACCTGCAAGTATAAATAAAAAAGTTGCATAAAGTATTTAGACCACGTCCTATTTTTTATATTACTATGTAAATTATAGAATTGTTATATAAAATCTGATAACATAAAGATATTATTTCGGGATTAAGATATACCTTTTTTAATTTTTACAGTTAGATTTATAGACTGAAGGCTCTTTTCTACGTAGGTCTCTAATTTGGCTAGCTAAAGCTCAAATATTTTCCCCTGTCATGTATGAAATTTATATCTTTTTATTCTCCTAACTGCTGTACTGTCAATTCCTTGTTTCACTCCTACACCCATTATCGAAAGAAAACGGCATATATTATAAACCCGAATATTATTACAAGAATAAGTATTCCAGTACCTTTCCAACCTAAACCACCTACTAAGTCAACAAGGCTTCCATTAGCACCTCTATTTAGTGAATCATTCAAGTTGCCGGTTGGGTTGTTTTTCCATTCCTGTTGTCTTAATCTCTCTCTTCTTTCTTCAGGTGTTTCTTGCTCTTTGCCCATATTAACACCTCCTAAAAATTAAACAATAGGGGGACAAGGTGCAATGCCTTATTTAGAAAATATCCCCTTTACTTTAAGTGAAATTCGCTCCAATCCACGGGGTATACCGCATGTTTTTTTGTAAATAATAAGGTTGATTGTTAAACACAATAAATTAAGGAGGACTTGTATGGTAAGGGATCAACAAACTAAACAGAATTTGAATTCTAGTACGAAACCACGATTTGCCGGAACCGATCCTAAAAAAGTAAAACAAGAAATTCAAAAAGATATAAAGGAAGGACAAGGTGCAATGACTTCCCGAGAGGCAGGAGCAATGCGAGACTAAAAAACCACTTTTAGTGGTTTTTTAGTTTTATGTTTTAAACCTTAGGGATTGACTGTGAAGGAGGCTTCTACCGTTCCAAAAAGCAGTAGATAACTACCCACCCAAAGAAAGTATGCAACCTAAATTGTTTTGAAAATTCGAATGCACATTTCCTATATTAGTTTAACACAATTATCACATAAATTTTATACAATATTTAAAATTAGCAATTGAATGCTCGTCTTAATTCGGGTAATATTCAAAATGCTACAGTAATCTTCTCAGTCCTTTGAATTTGCTTATCGATTCGTTTATGAATAAACATTTAAATTAACTTGAAATAACAGTAAAATAAACACGCTATTTCAGTGTGAAATAACGTGTGAATTGGTTTGCTATTTATTGTTTGCACCTCTAAAATTTTCAATAAATACGACGAGGTTTTCATTCTATTTAACGATCAACACTGGACAGTCCACCCGCTTCGCTACCTTATGGCTAACACTTCCTAAAATGAATGTTTGCAAATTATTTAATCCACGGCTGCCGATGACAACACAGTCAGAATCGTTTTCATTGGCGAATTCCACAATTGCCGGTCCTGGCTCACCATGTAGCAGATGCACCTTATATGTTATTTTTACATCTTCAAGCAAGTCAACAACAGATTTAATCTTCTCCTGTCTTTTCCGTGCTATTTCATATTTATTACCACTGTGCAATACATCAGCCTTAGCTGTCTGCCCATCAATCACATAGACAACTTCAATGGAACCGCTAAATTTTTCTGCAAGCTCTATCGCGTATCTCGTTGAACGGATAGAATGTTCAGATCCATCCGTTGCAAGTACAATCCGTTTAAACAACTGCTCACCTCATTTACCTTCCGGGACATGGGGACAGGTTAGGTGTCCCACGTCGCCCGCCTTGTTTGATGGTAGAATGCGCCTGGGACAAGGGACCTGTCCCCATGTCCCACTTTAGTGTCCGGAAGCTTTCGATAGTCCGCCGATTCGGTTTTTCAATTGTTTGCTTTCATCATTTAATCCGGTATATACAACTCGGATATGATGTTGTTCAAATTTCGTCTCGATTTTATCTAATGCCTCAATTGCCGAGTCATCCCATAGATGAGCATGGGCTAGATCGATTTCTACTTCCTGAATGGTATCTGTGTAGTTGAATTTTTTTGGTAAATCGTTTACCGATGCAAAGAATAGTTGTCCTTGTACATGATAAACACGTTTGGTTCCATTAAGTTCATCCGTAATCTTCACTTTTGATATTTTGGCTGCAAAAAAGATTGCACTTAATAATACACCAGCAAGAACACCGATTGATAAATTGTCTGTAACCAAGACGATAACAACCGTTGTAACCATAACGCCAGCATCCGTTTTGGGAATTTTATGCAGGTTTTTCAATGACGACCAATCAAAAGTTCCAATCGACACCATGAACATGACGCCTACTAAAGCTGCCATCGGAATCTGTACAACTAAACTACCCAACACAATGATCAAAAACATCAAAAACGCACCAGCAACAAACGTAGATAATCTGCCCCGGCCACCTGATTTAATATTGATGACAGATTGCCCGATCATGGCGCATCCAGCCATCCCGCCAAAAAATCCGGAAACGATATTCGCAATACCTTGTCCGCGGCTTTCTTTATCTTTGTTGCTTTCTGTGTCTGTCATGTCATCGACAATGTTGGCAGTTAATAATGTTTCCAGCAAGCCAACAATAGCGATTGCCAAAGAGTACGGAAAGATAATCATAAATGTTTCAAACGTTAATGGGATCGAAGGAAGCAAAAAGACAGGCAATTGCTGTGTCAGATTCCCTAAATCACCAACCGTTTTCGTATCGATATTGCCAAAAATAGCGATCGTTGTGATCACAATAATGGCTACTAAAGTGGATGGAACTGCCTTTGTAATCCTTGGAAACAAATAAATAATAGCTAATGTCAATCCTACAAGTGCATACATTATCCAAGTTTCACCAACAAAATGCTCCAGTTGGGCCATAAAAATCATGATCGCCAGTGCATTAACAAATCCAACCATCACCGAGCGTGGCACAAATTTCACGACACGGGCAAGCTTAAATACACCAAATAAAATTTGTATGATTCCCGTTAAGATCGTCGCCGCTAACAAATATTGCAAGCCGTGTTCCGCAATAAGCGTTACCATTAATAATGCCGTAGAACCCGTTGCTGCCGATACCATTCCCAGTCGGCCACCAGTAATGGAAATCACAACTGCAATACAAAAGGATGCATACAATCCAACCATCGGATCGACCCCGGCAATGATGGAGAAAGCAATTGCCTCAGGAATAAGCGCTAGTGCCACAACCATTCCAGCAAGTATATCCCCTTTAATATTACTAAACCATTCTCTTTTTAATGTTTCCACCTTCAATTCTTTACCTCTTTCCTTATAAAATTAAGCTTCCCAAAAAGCTTGGACCGTTTATAACCATTGCATCATACCACATGTAAGAACGATCACAAAATTTGATGTAAGCGCGATCTTTTTCTAAATGCTTTTATTTTCTCTGCTTTTTGTGTATTTTTGGCTAGGTTTAGATTAACTGCTCTTTTAGGCTGGTATATTTAGGATAGCAAAAAGACCCGAGTCTCGCTTAATCTCGGGTCTTTTCAGAGTATTTCACTAATGCTATTGTAAATGTTTTGGTGGAGGATTTTCGTGTTCGTTGGTTTCCACTTCTGTAAATAAACTCTCCTGATTGGAATTACTCGATGGTGGGCTATATAAAGCTGGATTCGCAACAAGCTGATTAATAGTTTGCTGCAGCGTTTGCATGTCTGTCGTTAATTTTTGAAATTCTTTTTTCGTAACTGGCTGCGCTTCTTGCTTTAATGTAAATCCTAATTGTCCATTGGGCTCTAGTGTTGCCCATTTAACATCACTGATTTTCATAACATTTTTTTGCCTTAATTTTATCTCTAGCTGATCAACCGTTAATCGCAATTTCCGTAGATTCTTTTCATTTAACGTTCCATTATTAATAACCACTTTGGCATTACCTGTAACGAGCTTTTCCACCCCATCAAATTTTAATTGAGCATATTCGAAGGCAATTAGTGTCAAAACAAGTATGCCACCAACACCGAATGTAACCCAAATATTTTTACCAGATACGGGTTGAATAAGCAATGATCCGATCGCAATCATAATCACCGTTTGTGGTAATGTCATTTGTGAAATAGACTTTCGACCAGCAATACGTAACAGAAATGTCCCAACAATTACAATGAGGGCAGCCTTCCATATTACATCTAGATCCATACTTCTTAACTCCCTTTTTACAATTCATTCTATTGTTAGCCTACCTCAAAATCATGGGATTATTCTACTTACGATTGGTGAATGAAAAAAGGAAGTTTATTTTTCACGATTATTGCGCCATTTAATGCAAACGGCTATGATTACATATGCAAATACACCGCCAATCATCCAGGAGAGCCAAGTCGACCAATTAAATTCACCTTTACTTAAACTCGTTAGCAAGAAAACAATCGTAAATCCAATCAGCGTGCCAAAAAGCATATTCCACTTCATTCAATCCCCCGCCTTGGCGACTTTCCGCTTCTGTCCGGCGACTTTCCGCTTTCTTCCGGCGACTTTCCGCCTTTTTCCGGCGACTTTCTGCTTTCTTCCGGCGACTTTCCGCTCTTGTCCGGCGACTTTCCGCCTTTTTCCGGCGACTTTCCGCCTTTCCAGCGACTTTCCGCCTTTTTCCGGCGACTTTCCGCTTTCTTCCGGCGACTTTTCGCTTCTGTCCGGCGACTTTCCGCTTTCTTCCGGCGACTTTCCGCTTTCTTCCGGCGACTTTTCGCTTCTTTCCGGCAACTTTCCGCTTTCTTCCGGCGACTTTCCGCTTCTGTCCGGCGACTTTCCGCCTTTTTCCGGCGACTTTTCCCTTTCTTCCGGCGACTTTCCGCTTCTGTCCGGCGACTTTCTGCTTTTTTCCGGCGACTTTCTGCTTTCTTCCGGCGACTTTCCGCTTCTGTCCGGCGACTTTCCGCTTTCTTCCGGCGACTTTCTGCCGGAGGTGCACACTTTCAGGCCAAGGTGCGCGACTTCATTATTATCTACTGCTGCCAGGATTCCTGTTCATCGTCTTCAATAATACCTAATACAACGTCGGCAACTTCCGGTGATCTGAGTAACTTGTCTGTTAGATCGAATTTGATATCATCCGCTTCTGCAAGTGTAAGACCCTTTTTTAATTCAACCGTTGCTTCAACATGATAGGCTCGTCCTTCTTGAAGCACTCGCATCTTATAAATATCAACGACTGATTCATTTTCTAATAACACTTCTGCAATTTTCTTTTCGACTTCAGCAGGGGCAGATACCCCAATTAAACCAACCATATTGTCATAACCAACTCGATAAGCTACAAAAAGCATCAGCACGCCAATTAACATAGAAATGATTCCATCCGCTTTCAAAATATCGAAATACTGTCCAAGCACAATGCCGATAATAGCAAGCGCCGAACCAGTTGTTGCAACTAAATCTTCATAAAAAACAAGCCTTGTGGCCGGTGCCGCTTTGGGAGCACTTTTAAATGCCGATATAAACATATTCCCGCTTTTCTCCCCGCCTGCTTCACGCGAAATTTCTTTCATTGATTTAATAAAAACGAGACCATCAATAATTATAGCGCCAATAAGAATAATTAAATTAAGCCAAAAGTCACCAGTCGCTTCTGGATGACGAAAGGATTCCCATCCGGATTTGATCGTTTCATATGCCATAACCGTTACAACGATAACTGCCACCATACAAAAGATATTAATAACTCGCCCAAATCCAGTTGGAAATCGCTTAGACGGTTTCATTTCAGCGAGTACACTACCAAAAAAGACGAAACCTTGATTCACTGTATCCGCTAATGAATGCATACCTGTCGCAAACATTGTTCCATTACCACTAATAAAAGCAACTATTAATTTTGCTGCGGCAATAACAGCATTACCAATTGCCGCAAGTCCTGAAGAAACATTTCCTTTTTTTATTAATTCGATAAAACGCATCGGCCGTCCTCCTGCATCATCTTTGTAATTATGTTTTGAAGAACTGCCGATTATATGCATGGAATGAAGGATGTGAAGTTTATAAGTGAAGTTAAATCTATAGAACCAACCTTATGTTTCGATTAGCATCCGACATCTACATAAACTGTCAATTCATATAGTTGAATTAACATTCTCATAAGTGATAATCTTAAAATATTATGAATGAGAGGAGCGATCATCTATGTATACAGAAATTCCAGAAGTCACCCTAAATGATGGGGTTACGTTACCTGTTATAGGTTTAGGTACATACCGACTTAATGGAAATGCGGGTGCTAATGCTATTAATAGTGCAATTGATTTAGGTTACCGGCTAATTGATACAGCTTACAATTATGAAAATGAGGGAACTGTGGGTGAAGCGGTTCGGCGCAGTTCTGTTACAAGGGAAAATTTAAAAATCACATCCAAATTACCAGGGCGATATCAAACTTATGATAAAGCCGTTACCGCCATTCAAGAATCCTTATTTCGCGCTGGCCTTCATTATTATGATTTGTACCTTATTCATTGGCCTAACCCGATGCAAGATAACTATGTGGAAGCCTGGCAAGCATTGATTGACGCTAAAAAATGGGGTTTAATTCGATCTATTGGTGTTTGTAATTTCCTCCCTGAACATATGGAGCGGTTAGAAAAGGAAACGGGTGTTATCCCAAGCATCAATCAAATAGAACTACATCCGTTTTTCAACCAAGAGCAACAAAGGAAATGGCACGATGAACATAACGTTAAAACCGAATCCTGGAGTCCATTAGCTAGAGCAAATAAAGTTTTACAAAATGAAACAATTAACAAGATAGCCAACCATCATCATAAGACGATTTCCCAAATTATTTTACGTTGGCATTATCAACTCAGGGCAATTTCAATTCCTAAATCCGCATCCCCCGAACGACAACTTGAGAATATATCCATTTTTGACTTCTCTTTAAACGAAACGGAAATGAGCGCGATTTCAGAATTAACGCATCCAGATGGCAGGACTAACGACCAGGATCCGGCTACGTATGAAGAATTTTAAGCAACCCCACCTTACTTTCAGGTAGTATGTGATTATTATACTTCTTGCCTTTACTCGTGCTGCAACTGTTTATTGGCCCTTATAACGATAAACGGAGCAGAAAATGGATAATGGTTTTGGCACTCTGGAGTCGGGGTGCCATTTTTCTCATTCCACTTATCGCATATCAGCAAACCAATCCATCCACCCCACACCTAAATTATCTTTCATCATATAATCCGAAAGTACCTACAATAATTCGTATTAGCCATGACCTTAAGACTATCTTTCGCGTTCTGTCTTGTTCGCCCATGCGGATTGAAATAAAATAGGAGATATATTTTCATTTATTTTTGAATCTTTTTAGTTATGGAGGTGTATTATGACTGTGATTGGAATTGATTTAGGAACATCAAACAGTCTTGTTGCCTACTGGACGGAAAGCGGTTCAGTAATTATTCCAAATAATTTGGGTGAAAAACTGACGCCTTCCGTTGTAGGTGTGGATGATAACGGCGAATTGCTTGTGGGCGCTATCGCGAAGGAAAGGCTGATTACCCACCCCAATTTAACGGCATCCGTGTTTAAACGGGAAATGGGCAGTGATCGTATGATACGGTTAGGAAAATATAACTTTTCCCCAGAGGAATTATCCTCCTTTGTCATCAAATCATTAAAGGCCGATGCAGAGGCATACCTGAAAGAAGAAATTACAGAGGCGGTAATTAGTGTACCGGCTTATTTTAATGATGTTCAGCGTAAAGCAACCAAGCGTGCCGCTGAGTTCGCGGGACTACATGTGGAAAGGTTGATTAGCGAACCGACAGCAGCGGCTTTAGCATATGGCCTGCATCAACAAAAGGAAGATACGAATTTTCTAATTTTCGATTTGGGTGGCGGTACCTATGACGTATCCATTTTAGAGTTTTTCGAAGGTGTCATGGATGTTCGGGCTATTGCAGGAGATAATTATTTGGGTGGTGCAGATTTCACAGATGCACTTGTACATTATTTTATTGAAAACCAGCAGCTTGATACGGAAACACTGGATGAAAAGGATCGTTCCTCATTAACAAAACAAGCTGAAACATGTAAACGAACAATTGGCATGAACCAAGCTGGCGAGATTGTTTTGGAGAAAAATGGGATAACTTATCGGGAACAGATCACTCGACAGCAGTTTGAGAAAATAGTCCACCCGCTTATTATTCGACTAAGAGTCCCGATTGAACGTGCATTAAGAGATGCTTCCCTTTCCCCTGATGAACTAGATGCGGTCGTTTTGGTAGGCGGAGCGTCAAGGATGCCGATTATTAAAACAATCGTTGGGAAAATGATGGGAAGACTTCCTTTTTCGGATATCGATCCTGACGAAACCGTGGCACAGGGTACTGCTGTGCAAGCTGCCTTAAAAGAAAGAAATGTAGCGTTAAAGGAAATGGTGTTAACGGATGTATGCCCATATACGTTAGGTATTGAGGTAGCAAGAAGAATTGGAATGGATCAAATCGAAGCAGGGCATTTTTCGCCGATTATTGAAAGGAATACGCCAATCCCTGTCAGTAGAGTCGAACAATTCCATACCATTCATGATAATCAGACCGAAATTTTGGTGGAGATTTTCCAAGGTGAAAGCAGACTGACCAAAAATAATTTACAATTAGGTGACGTAAAAATTGACGTTCCCCCTAGTAAAAGTGGAGAGGAATTGGTAGATGTTCGCTTTACATATGATATCAATGGCATTCTTGAAGTAGAGTGTGCTTCCGTTAGCACCGGAAAAATGGAACGAATCATCATTGAGAATAGCCCCGGAGATATGACCAGTGAGGAAATTGAAGCAAGATTGAAGGCGCTTGAGGAGATCAAAATTCACCCTAGAGAACTTGCTGAAAACAGATTGCTTATGGCCAGAGGAGAACGAATGTATGAAGAAGCATTGGGAGATCATCGAAAGGTAATCACGAAACTGTTAGAAGATTTCGAGGCAGTTCTGCAAACACAGGACCGGAAAAAAGTAGATGAGGCAGCGTCCCAATTGAAAGAGCAGCTTGATCAAATCGAAAGGTGGCAGCATGTTGAATGGTAGATTGGGAGTTTCTTAATATTGAGCCAACAACAGACATCAAACAAATCAAACGGGCCTATGCTAAACAATTGAAAATTCACCATCCAGAAGATGATCCTGAAGGCTATCAAAAACTACGTGAAACCTTTGAGCAGGCAAAAAGATATGCACGGGAAAATAAAGTAGCCGCAGAAGCGCGAGACATCGAACGTGATTTTACTGAAACAGCTTCTACCAGTGACATCTTGATGACAGATAATCAGGATGGAAATGCTAACATTAGATACGATGAAGAAGCTGATCATGAGTCTTATTCCTATTCCCATGATGACGATACAACTATTTTGCCGAATCAAGAGACCGACGAAAGCCTTCAGGATGTCAATGCATTTATGGACCAAGTGGAAGAATTGTATGCCAATTACCCTGCAAGAATCGGCTGGTACAACTGGGAAAAGCTGCTTGAAGCGGATATTGTCTGGGATATGCGTTCACGAGATATTTTGACATATCGTTTGCTAGGCTTTCTAAAGGAACATAATCAATTTCCAAAATCTATCTGGCGGTTGCTGAACAAACATTTTAACCTGGAAGATAATTTTCCGGAGTTTTTTTATGAATGTATGATCCGTCCTGAATTCCACTATCAATCACTTGTAAAAGAAAAACAGATTGATCGTGATACCTTCTTGTACTATCGGGAAAAATTTTCGAGACATTTAAATGCAAACCAGTTAGCTGAAGCAAGGGATGTTATGAAGAAAGCAGAAGAAATCTTTGCGGACGATCCCGACTTCCTGCGATTGCAGGCGGAATTTCACCGAAGAACCGGTGACTATAATGAAGCAATCTGCGCTTTACAGACCTATACAGAGATTCAGCCTGATGATATCGATATCTTACTGCAAAAAGCGCACTTATTATTTGACGAAAATCTTGTGGAAGAGGCACTTAAAGCCTGTAAAGTAGCAAAAGCAATACAACCGGACAATTTGCAGATCCTCCGGCTTGAGGGACAATGTTTATATAAAACAGGTGCATTAAAACAGGCTAGGAAAAAATTTGAATTTGTGCTTGCGGAAGAAAAGCTAGACATTGTTTCACAAACCTATTTGGCCAAAGTCGATGCCAAGCTGGGTAAAGAGGACCTTGTTCATGAAAATAAGCGAAACGTACAACAAGAAATGGGCATTATGAGTATCAGGGAAAAGATCCGGCTATATTGGAATATTTTACCGAAGTTCAAAGTCTTCGTGGCATTTATTCTTATCTTGGGTGTGCCTGCAAGTTTAAATAGCGAGTATAAGAAGAGCACTGGCGCAGAGGTGTATGAATTTTTTAAACAGAAAATAGACCCTCCGGAAATAATCCAGGTAGAGAAACGCAGTGATTTTCCAAAGCCGGGAGACAAAGATTTTTTTGTATCTACAACACTAAAAGACGCGTTTTTCACCGGCTACTACAAAACCCAGTCCAGGGATGAAAATAATCAAACGATTAATGGCTATTTCACACAATCAGAAGCCCGTAACCTGGAACTGCTGGATGATGATGATGCCGAACTCGTGTGGGGTGGCTACTTGGAGGATGGCACTCCGGTTCTATGCTTGCTGCCATATGCAAAGGACCGTGAATTAGAGAGCACACATGATATCGAAATTGTCGGTAGCTGGCAACCTGTTCCTCCTGAGGCACTGGGAACCAAGCTGGCAAATGCTGTATCTACACCGTTTACTTTCAAAAGCATGGAGGAATTTAGCCAAAACAAACTGATAAATGGATCGAACATAGCAAATAGCGATGCAAACGTATTTGATTTACTATTTGCATCTTGCCTTTATTTCGCCATTTTCATTGCGCTTTTATATTATATTTGGACACGTGTTATTAAACTACTTCTGCAATTTCGTTATTAAAGGGGGATACAACAGAATATGAGCAAAAAGAAAATTACCTCTGATCTGGATCTGTTCATTCAAGGTGTAAGTGCTTTGTGTTATGAATCAATCGCAATCTATTTTAACGGCTTCAGGAAAAGATTACCGGGGAAACGTTTCTTCAAACCTATACTACAGGAATGGAATATACATAATAAAACAGACCTTGATGAAACTTGCAAATGGCTAGCCGAGGAAGGTGCAAGAAAAGACTTCGATACATTTAGAGGACTGCTGCGTATGGAAAGTGATGAAACAAGAAAGATGCTTATTGAAAATATGCCCCCAGGTGAAGAGCGATTACCGATGATGAAAATGATCGATCAACAAATGTATGCCATACCAAGAAACGGTATTTTGGCATTAGACATTGTTCGATATGTCTTTCTTACCCAATGTGGAAGAGGAGCTGGGTTTATCAGTGATAAGGAGGCGCACGAAAGGTTTATTTTTGGCATTCGTGAATTACAGCAATCGTATAGCAGCTGGGAGGAAATGATCACAGCCTATGCATTCGGGAAACAATACGAAACGGTTCATGCCACACTTGATTTCGTCTCTAAAAATATGAAATATGTCAAACGACTGCTTACTTCACCGCATAGCCCAATGAATAGGGTGGAATGGAATGTGGCGTTACCAGAGGTGTGAAGTTTGAATGTTCATTGTCAATTTATTAACTACTCCAGTAAGAAGCTGGGGTAGTAATTTTATTCTAATTGGGTACGATCCCTTAAACAAAATCCCCCCATACACCTCATTGTTTAAATTGTTCAGATAGTTTTCAATAAACAGCAATTGTTTCCCCTATCAATGTCTTTGAATTATGCTCAGCTTCCCTTCATGCGGACTAATGTTGGCAGGAAGCAACGCCCCTATCGATTTATTAACGCCACTGATAGCCACTAAAAAGTCAACTATGCTAAGGTTCCGACTTTTTTAAAAGAGGCTTAGCCTGCTTTAACGTCGCAACTATAAGAAAGCTAACAATCACTAATAATAGCCATGAACTCACCTTTCCTAGATGAACGAGACTCCATGCCTCGGTTTGATATGGATATTCCCAAGCCCCAAAGAACGTTGCAATATTTTCGGCTATCCATATAAAAAATCCAATAAGCACAAAAGAAAATACGAGTGGCATACGGTAACGCTCTCCATTTACCTCGTAGGTGACCCATGATTTCCAAAAAACGATAATGACAAGTCCAGCTAACCAAAAGCGGACATCAATCCAATAATGGTGAGTGAAAAAATTCAAATAAATTGCAGCTGCAAGAGGTACAACTGCCAAAAACGGTGGCCACTTAACCAATTCAACCTTTAGCCTCCTCCACGCCTGGCAAAGATAACTCGCTACACTTGCATACATGAATCCGCTATACAAAGGCACTCCAAAAACTTTAGAATATCCTTCCTCTGGATAAGACCAGGAGCCCATATGTACCTTAAAAAGTTCAAGCGCAAGTCCAATAAGGTGGAACAATGTGATAACCTTAAGTTCATCCCGTGTTTCAAGCCCAGAACGTACCATCCAGACCTGCATCAGAAGGAAGATGATGAGCAGCCAGTCATACCGTAGCAGGAATGGAAGTGGAACGATTTGTGTAAAAGCCAAAGAGGCAAAAATAACGACAGGAAACAAACACGATAGGGCCTGCTCCCAACCAAAACGAATGAGTTGTTTTAATGCTCTCATGATTTGTGCCTTTAAAGGTTTTTTCTGATAATCATTTTGAATGGTTAAATTCATGAGTAACTCCTCTCCTATGAAGGCCCTTTCTGTAACGATTGTTGCTTTTAACCTTCTATTTGAAAATGTGAAGTAAGTGTTATGTTGATTTCGCATTGTTTAACGGCAGCTGTTTTTTATTGGCGTAATTCACCCGCTCAGATAACTGTTCAACGGCTGCTGACCAATCGCTTCTGCAAACATGTCCCCCGTGAAATCAGGAAAATACACATCCGTGAAATACAGATCCGATTCAGCGGACTGCCAGAGCAGGAAATTACTTATTCTTTTCTCCCCACCCGTCCGGATAATCATGTCGGGTGACGGCAGGTTCCCTGTGTACAAATACCGCTGCATTCTTTCCTCAGTTATATCATCTTCGCTAATCTTCCCGTTCCTGACTTCCTCAATCAGAGTTTTAGCTGCATGAACAATATCATCCCTGCCACCATAATTGAAAGCAAAATTGACGATGATACCGGTATTATTCTCTGTAGAAGCAACCGCTTTTGCCAGCACTTCCCGGGTCTTTTCGGGGAGTGGGTCCGTGTTTCCGGAAATCCTGATTTGAATATTCCTTTTCATAAAATGAGGAAGCTTTTTATTAAAAAATCTTATCGGCAAATTCATCAGGTAATTCACCTCATCAGAGGGTCTAGACCAGTTTTCTGAGGAAAAGGCATACAGTGTCATTACCTTGATACCCAGCTCAATACTGGTGTCAATTATCTCTTCCATTCGCTTTGATCCCGCATAATGGCCTTCACTTCGACTCAGACCCCTTTTTTTACCCCATCTTCCATTCCCATCCATGATAATTGCCACATGATTAGGACTTTCTTTATGCATCTGACCTCACCCTCCTCTGTATTTTTCGAGTTCCAGCCCAAAAGTGACCTATTATCCTTGGATGTCTTCATCACTCCGGTATTCTAAAACATCTCCAGGTTGACATTCCAAAGCCTTACAAATCGCCTCTAAAGTAGATAATCGAATCGCTTTTGCCTTTCCATTTTTCAATATAGAAAGATTAGCCATCGTTATTCCAACCCGCTCGGAAAGTTCTGTAACGCTCATTTTCCTTTTAGCCAGCATCACATCAATATTGATTATAATCGCCATTGTTTTCACCTCAGACCGTTAAATCGTTTTCTGATTTTATATCAATCGCCTGTTTTAAAAGCCTTTGAAGAACTGCAGCAAAGACCGCAATCACCATGGAAGCAAAAATAATGACCATTCCAATTACGATGATACCTGGGGCGTCATCTCTCTCCGCCATGAGATAAAAGAGTGGCATGCCTACCACATACAAGATACTGATTATGATTGCACAGTATTTTATATTCTTTAAAGCTCTTACAGATAAATCCGAGAAAGCTTTATTTTTGTCAATATAGCTTAAAAGTTTAAAAGCTTGATACAGCGCAAAATAAAAAGGTATCGCCGCCCCATACATAACGATTAAAATGAGATATTTAATAAAAGCAATATCTGGATACAACTCTGCAGCAAAATTCGCTATTCCAGGCACCACAAATATGCACAACGCAAGAATTGGGATTCCAATAAGGATAACAGCTATCTTTAAAAAGAGTGTTGACCCTCGTTTCATAAAAAGCACCTCACTTATTTATTATGAATTTGATTTTAACATGATATTTATCGTTTTACAATAAATAGTTGTTGATTATTGTTATATAATTATTGTTTTACTTTTAGACAAAATAAAAAGCATTCCCCATTACAAAGAAATGCTCTATAACCTTAAATACTCGATATTTTTATATTTAAATAACAAAACTATTGTGTATAAAAACATGCCCCACATTGAACATAGTATCCATTCATAATGATAGTATGGTTAAATTTCTAAGGGGAATTTTAAACATCAAATTCATTTTTTGATTGGTTTAATAATTGTCGAATTCGTGCTTTATATGGATCTTCTGGGACTTCCACAGATGCCGTTCCATATACTTTTGTTTGGCAACTAAGCCGCATGCCTTCTTGAATCTTGTCAAATCCGAGACGTTTTATCTCAATATCTCGTACCTGATTAACACCTGCTTGATTTTTGATGTACACTTTACATGTTGTACATGACGCTTGACCACCGCACTTATGCTTTAATGGTAACCTGCCTTGCATAGCAGCGCGTAAAATTGTGTGGCCCTTTTTAATATTAACTTCTTTCACAGCGTTATCGGCATCACGAAAGATAACTGTAGCCATTAAAAAGTCCCCTTCACTAAACAAAAAATGTTTCCTTGTCGCAAAATTTTAACACCATTATGTTTAAAATACAACTATCCGAAGTGCGAAGATATTACCACTTTGCCAACCTTTCCTAGTTTTGCGAGCGGCATCAATGTCAACGCATTCCAACCACCTGCTTCTGCCCGTTCGCCGAGGGTTAATTCTCCCCGGTAAATGGATCCTTCCCGTTGAAACCTCGATACTGGTTATTAGAATTTTTGTATAAATCACTCGTCCTTAGAATTTTCCAACCAAGTTAATGGGCCTAATATGGTATAATTACCCACAACTTTACTTCTCGAAAGGGTGAATAACATTGAACGCAATTGGAGTCGATGCTGGTGGGTCACTTGTGAAAATTAGTTACGAGGAAAAAGGAAAACTCCATACAAAAACGTATCCAATTGAGGAAATTACCACGTGTTTAAATTGGCTACAGATGCTATTTCCAGATGCTACCCTCGAACTGACTGGCGGAAAAAGCGCTTATTTACAATCAATAGCAAAGCAGAGAACTCAACTAGTTGATGAATTTCAAGCAACTGTTGTAGGAACCCGCTATCTGTTAGCGACAGAAGAACAGAAGGCCTCCGATCATTTTATCCAGGTACATATCGGAACAGGAACTTCGATTTTCCATGTCACCCCGGATTCCTATGAGCGCCTATTAGGAACTGGAATCGGCGGTGGTACGTTCATGGGGTTGGGAAAACTTATTTCAGGAAAAGACACCTTTAATCAATTAATCGAACTAGCTGCACAAGGAAACAGTCAGCATAGTGATTTATTAATTAAGGACATCTATGCACCAAGCCCCTCCCCGCTCTTAGGTGATCTAACGGCAAGTAACTTCGGCAAGGCCAACTTGAATGAAAGCGCGACAACAGCGGATCATGTAGCGAGTCTAGTTAGAATGATTGGCGAAACGTTGGTACTGCTCGCAACACATGCGGCAACAATGCACCAACTGAAAACCATTGTATTCACCGGAAGCATGTTGAACGGAAACCGACCGTTAAAAGAACTAATAGCCAGTTTTCAAGATATAATGGACTTTAACTCAATTTTTTTAGAAAAAGGTGCGTATGTTGGGGCGATAGGTGCATTGCTGGACGTGTGAAAAAGAAAGACTCTTACTTCAGAGGTGCAAACAATAAAAAATAAATACTAGTTCAAACGTTAATTGGCATTGATTATAATGCTTTTTATTTAATGTCATATTAGGATGTTTTCAAGAACTGGGAATATTACTGGATTTTATAAACATAAAAATTACATTAAAAGGCAGATTAATTGGATTATTATTTTATCTATGCCAGTACAGTGAACTATGAATACTTTAATATGAAACAACAAACACATCTTACTAGATTATTAATATTCATACCCACTGTTTTTATAATTTACCATATATTTTATCGAATAATCAAAAAATTATAGGAAAGATTGGTTTTTATGGTAATTTAGTAATTGTTATTTTGTTCTTCCCTCTCATTTATCACTTTTGGGAAACTTTGATTTTTGGTCCATAAAACTTTGGGTTGTTAAATAATAAACAGGTAGCTTACCTTGAATAAGCTCTTAGTTCGTTAATGTGGCAAGGTTAGTGGTAAAGAACTCCGCGGGATTAACAAATTGAAGATGCACATATTTATATGGGGGGTTATGGTGGAAAAATCAGATATAAATAGTATTATACGAAATAAAAAAGCATTATTTTCTTTGTCAGCTTTTATGATAATTGTAATAGCAGTTATTTTAATTTATTTAATTTCATCAGCTTCAACAACAACAGCAGTTATTACAGTTTTGGAAAAGGGATACTCTAAAGACAATCAAGAGGCTTTTATTATAACAGCTCCTCCCAATTCATCTGATAAAATTTATGAAATTAAAATATTAGTAAAAGAACCTATGGTATGGAATTTAATTGAAAAAGGAAAAGTCTACACTATCGACTATGATTCGAAACAAAATGATAGGATCTTAAAAGAAATTCATATCTTTGGTGATGACAAAGCAATAGAATAACTAACCTTTTATTAGAGGAGTTGGCTAAATGGCTGAATTAGCCCTTAGTGATTAGTTTCAACAATAATCAATTAGTTAATATCAAACTGACTGGAAGGTTAATAGCTTCAAAATAAACTACGTAGATCCAATTTTTGTATTGTGCTTATCTCTGCTAGAACTACGGTGGCTTCTTATTGATCTGTGATAGTTACATAATAACGAAAACCAATGTATTACAATTCTGCAGATATTTCGTAATTATAAACGGTATGGCCTTTGCCAACCGTTTTTCTTTTAGTGCTTTAGAAAACTTTCCAATGGAGTATGTCGTCTAATAAATAGGAAGGGGGAACGGATGTGGATGACTTAGCAGCAGATGTGTTTGAAATAGAAGATAAGGAAGTCCTTATAGATGAGCTGATGAACAAGTATGGACAGGAAATCTTACAGCTTGTTTATTCATATGTAAATAATAAAGCGGTCGCTGAGGACTTAACCCAAGATATATTTGTTAAATGTTATCGTTCCTTGAATACATACAAGGGAAAATCAAAGTTAAGAACATGGTTGTGGAGAATTGCAATCAATCAGTGTAAGGACTATTTAAAGAGCTGGTATAACAAAAACGTAACCACTACAGAAAATGAATCTGTATATTCGGGATGTCAAAAAGAAAGTGTTGAGCAAACAGTTATTCAGAATGATGAAGATCAAAGATTAGCATCAGTTGTGATGAACTTACCAATAAAATATCGAGAAGTGATTTATCTTTTTTATTTTGAAGAATTACCTATCAAAGAAATTGCTGTGGTTATAGAGGTGAAGGAAAACACTGTGAAAACAAGACTTAGAAGAGCCAAGGAACTCCTAAAAGAAAGATTGGGGGAATAAGCAAATGGAAGATCGGTTAAAAGGGCTTCGAAAATCTATGGAGAATACTACCTTTAAACAGTTAAACTTTTCAGAGCAACAACGTAAAAAAGTTCATGAAAAAATCAACAAAAAATATGAAAATGAAGAAGAAATCTATTTAGCAGTATTACAATTACTTATTCATGAAAAAACTGGATATGAATTGACACAGTTACTACGGGCAAGGGGTGTTCAAAAATTTGAGGGCAATGAAGGATTTTTATACATCCTGTTACACCATCTAGAACATACTGGTGTAGTTAAATCTGGTTGGGATAGCTTGGGAGACAAATATTATCAACTAAATGATAAAGGAAAAAAAGTTTTGCGAAATGCAGAAAAAAGTTCCTGGAAGAAGCGATTTGTATTAAGAGAATTGATACAGGAGTGAGACAAAATTGAACAAAAAAGGGGATCACTTTTTAAAAGAAGTCACAAATCATATTGAATCAAAGGAAGCAAAGAAATTTGTGGCAACTGAATTGGAATTTCATTTGCAGAAAGCTAAGAACATATGGATAGAAAAAGGTTTAGGAAAGGTGGATGCTGAAGACAAGGCGGTTCAACAAATGGGAAGTCCGATCAAACTCGGTCAAGAACTTAACAAACTTCATCGTCCAAGGGTTGATTGGTTAATTATTATTTTATTAGTGACCGCTATGGGGCTAAGTTTCTTGCCGATTGTATCTCTCGGGGATGCAGGCCTTATGGATGTAAATCATTTCCTAAAAAACAAGGTGATTTTTGTTATTCTAGGTGTTGCAGCAGCTTTTGGGATGATGATGGTCGATTACCGAAAGTTAGAAAAGTTTGGATGGATGTTTTACATAATTGGAGTATTTATTCTCTTAGTAATAAGCTTTTTTCCAAATATAATAATGAATGGAGAACCCTTTATAAAAATTGGACCGATCATAATTGAATGCCAAATGGCTGTACCGTTCTTTTTTCTAGCTTGGTCTTCTTTTTTCAATAATAGTAGGCTTAAAGTTTGGCATCTTGGTATTTTATTTTTATTTTCTCTGTACCTATTTTTGATGATACCCGATCTCTCCGCAAGCTTTATCTATACCATGATGGTATTCGTTATGCTTTGGTGGAGTAAGTTAGGTAAGAAAAAAATACTCATCACTACAGTTGTATCCATTAGTTCATCTATCATTGTTGGCTTCTATATTTGGTTTTCTGCAGAGGAATATCAATTGCAAAGAATTTTGGGGTTTTTAAATCCAAAAAATTATGTTGATGGTGCGGGTTATACGTATGTACGTTTGAAAGAGCTAATGTCGTCAGCGGAGTGGTTTGGTACATCTGGAAAGAAAGAGTTTATTCCAGATGCACATACTGATTTGGTGTTTGCAAGTCTGACTTACTATTATGGGTATTTGTTTGCGCTTATCCTTGTCTTAATACTTTCCCTTTTTGTAGCAAGGATAATGGTTATATCTCATAAAATAAATGGTCATTATGGTAAATTGCTTCTTGTTGGTGGAGTGACTCTTTTTGTAGTCCAGTGCATTTATAACGTTGGAATGATCCTGGGCTTATTACCGATCACTTCTATATCCTTGCCTTTCATTAGCTATGGATTGATGCCAACTCTGTTTAATGCGTTTATAATGGGTGTCGTGTTAAGTGTGTATCGAAGGAAAAATTTGGTATCAACTTTCAATTAAATTAAATCTAGAAATTTAATTAATTTAAAAAAGCAAATTTATTATTCCGGAATAGGGGCTTTAATTGAACCAGGAATAAAAAAACAAGGCTTAGAGATAAAAATTTCTCTAAGCCTTGTTAAATGGTATTTATAGTACGAATGGTGTTGTGAAAATGGAATGCTCTGTGTTTTCCCATGTTTTTTCAAAACCCCTCACTTCATAGGCGTAAAGGCTATTTCTTAAAAATTTCCTCAATCATTTTATCAACATGGATTTCAGTCGTATTTAACAATGCGAGGTCAGTATCCTCCTCGTTTATAATCATCGGCAGTTCCGTACATCCCAAAACGAGGCCATCCAAATTTTCCTTATCGATCATGTCCTGAACTATCTTAAGAAACTCTTTTTTCGTTTGTGGGTCAACAATGCCATTTTCCAATTCATCCACAATTTTTTGGTGCAAATATTGCTGCACTTCTTCTTCCGGCACAAAAATCTCCTTTTGCCCTGTCAGAAAAGGCCTTTTGAAAAAATCATGCTCCATGGTAAATTTTGTCCCTAAAAGCCCTAACCGCTTTAATCCCAGTTCTTCTGCTTTTTCATATGTTGCCTCCACAATACTGATCATCGGAACATCGACCTTTTCCCGCACCTGATCAAATACGATGTGTGGGGTATTGGCAGAGATAATAATGAAATCAGCGCCAATAGATTCCAGCTTTTGCGCAGCTTCTCCTACATAATCAACGAGGGCATCCAATTTCCCCTCCGAAATGAAACGGAAAATGTTATACATATTAATGCTATTAATGAACAACTCCGGTAGCTCCTGTTTACTGTTCACTTTTTCCTGATATTTTTTTATAAATGATTGATAGTAATCGACCGTTGATTCCGGACCTAAACCTCCGATAATGCCTGCGTGTTTCATTCGACCCCACCCTTTCTTTATAATTCAAATGTTTAGTAAAAAGGTATGTCTTTCTCTATATTATCACGATTTGCAATTATTTGTGGCGAAATGGTACAAGCCTTTTCAACTTTCTCCGGGTCTACTTACGATGTCTCATGCAAGCAATGTGCAGTAAACCAAAAGAATTTTTGTCGCGCCTACAAGCATTTATAAGTGATAAAACTGTACATTTTTAGGGCTATAAAGGATCTTATGAATCGATATTTGTGGAAGGTTAAGGGCCCAGGGAACTTAATGTGTCATAAAGTGCGTGTTCAAAAAGGAGGATAAAAAGGACCGCGTCGACTAAAACCGCTGGCGTCCTGCCAGCAACGCCGACACTAGCACGTCCTGTGCGTCGAAAGTTCAAGGCGGCGTAGCTTTGAGTACCGGAACGGGCTTCCATAGGATGTGGTGACTTCTGCGTTGCCCACAGGACGTGGGCGGTTTTAGCAGAAGTTCCTTAGCCCGTGAGGAACGGTGAGTCTTGCCAACGAAGAAATTCGATGTGTCATTTTTACCGGACTTTTTGAACAACCTCATAAAGTAAATACATTAAGATTCCCAAACCTTCTATGCTTTAAGACCGTACATAAAAATCTTAATTGCTTTAATCTCTTTCACTTAAAACGTCCTTGATAATTTCTATGTGAAGTGCAGACCATGCTTTTTCTTTAAAATGAAAGATGGCACTTCCAGTTAGAATAATTAGATATAGCGAAACAAAACCTATCCAAATTAGATTGTTGTTACGAAATATAAAGTCTTGAATATTTCTTGAAAACAAAAACAACAGCCAGGGAATTGCGGTGACAAATATGGGTATTATACCGGTTCCGTTTTGCTCCTTAATCATTCGATAATAGACTAATTTGAGAATTTCACTATCTAGGGATTTATAGTAGGATTTAATTTCAGCAGTTTCTTTAAGTATTTTGTTGGTATGGATGTCTTTTTGTCGCTTTAATGTTAGATATGTTTTATGTGCATCTCCACGGAAAGAAAACATGATGTCCCCCTTTCACTGAAAAACTTAATAAGCTTTTCCTTACTTACTATGCGTTATTTTACCTAGGAGATACGACCATATATCAAAAATTTGTTTAGGTTTAACAATAGATACATCCCCAATCAAAAGCTTTTTGCAAGCTACGTGTGACATGTCTTGTGAAATCTGTTCTGTTATACTTACCCAAAGAATAGTTTTTGTAATTAGGAGATGAGCGGCGATGAATGAAGCCCAAAAACAGTCGAAAATTAATATTTCATTTATCATTTTATTAATTGGTGTATTCATGGCAGCGCTCGACAACGGTATTATCAGTGCTGCCCTGACAACGATCAATTCTTCCTTTCATGTATCGGCAACACTAGGATCTTGGGGGATAACCCTGTATACACTTGGGCTTGCTGTTACTACACCAATTGCAGGGAAATTGGCCGACCGATTCGGACGAAAAAAGTTATTTCTGATTGAAATAGCGATTTTCAGTATCGGTTCATTAGGTGTAGCGTTAAGTCCGAATTTTGCTTTTTTTCTAGCTTCACGTCTCTTTCAATCGTTTGGTGGCGGTGGTATTTTTATCATTGCCAGTTCTTATGTCATCAGTACATTTGTAAAAAACCGCCAAGGGAGCATGCTTGGTTTACTCGGGGCAATGAACGGAATTGCTTCTGTAATTGGGCCGAATATCGGAAGTTTCCTGATCGACTTGACAGGAAATTGGCATTGGCTATTCTTTATTAATGTACCAATCGGGATCCTGTTATTTGTGTTTGGATGGTTTTCTCTGCGTGAGACAAAAGACGTTGTCATGTCCAGGATCGATCTTCTGGGTATCACACTCTTGTCTTTATCCATTCTGAGTATCATGTTTGCTGTGAATAATCTCGGAACTGGCAATTTATTAGATACATTCCTTGGTTGGAGTGTACTTGGTCTATTGCTACTTGGCATAATTATTTTTGCCGGGCTGCTGTTGCTGGAGAAACGTCAGGAAAAAAATAATGTCGACCCTATTTTGCCGTATGCTTTATTACGGAAACCAACTTATTCCGTGACCATGATCATGGCATTTATGTCGGGGACATTCATTGGATCTGTCATTTTCATCCCGTCCTTCGCAGAGCAAATACTGGGCATTCCTGCTGCCAAATCAGGTTACTGGATGACACCATTAGCACTTGCCTCTGGTATTGGCGCTGGCGGTGGTGGTTATTTTGTTGATAAGAAAGGTCCGGTCAATACATTGATATTCGCGGGAATTGTCTCGTTTATCGGCTTTGCTGGGCTGGCATTCTTGACCGACACAAAACTGGCATTTATTATATTTACTGTAATTGCCGGTATTGGCTTCGGCTTTGTGTTGGGCGCCCCATTAACTGTTTTAACATCCAATGCAGCAGGGAAGCAGAAAGGCACTGCCATTGGCACATTATCAGTGTCACGGCAAATCGGGCTGACGATAGCACCTACCATCTTTGCAACATTTATACAACAAGGATTTAGTAAGCTTGGTAAACTGATCCCGGAAAAATTACAAGCGCAGCATATTGATATGAAGGATATCCCACAGGATGCAATGAAGCACATCCAAGGCTCGGGGGGTTACAGTAATATTGAGGCACAAATCGATCAAATCCCTGTTCCAGAAGTCAGACATGCCATACGTGATGCCTTCAGCGAGGCTGCACATGCTGCATACCAGCCAATTTATTTATTCGTTGCAATCGCATCCCTACTAATGATTGTAATCGCACTAAGTTTCCGAAAACAATTCAACAAAGACGCACAAGAATAGTGGGACATGGGGACAGGTTCATTGTCCCACTTTAGCTTAAAGTAATATCTTTCAAAAGGAAAAACAAATCATTGGGAATCAAAGGGGTATTTCTTTACTTCCCCCTATTCCCTTTACCACTCGTGCTCCCTGCAAGTACCTCTTCATTTCAGAAATAATGCTTTCTTCATATGAACAACCTGATAATAATGTAGAATTCACTACTATTCTTAAAAGCCCTTTTTCTTAATATCCTAAATCCTCCTACCTTTATCTATAACCTTCTAATAGAGTTGAAATCAACCCCATTTCCTAATCTATAAATAGCCCCATGAATGCTAGCAATGCCTATCACATCATACTGCCCACCTGCGCTCGAATTTGTAATGATTCGTTCATACTCCATTCATTTAACAGGAATATAATCTGGTTATAAGATAAAGATGGAGGCATTAACGATGAAGCTTGCATGGAAAGAAATGAAGAAGAGCAAAGCACGATTTATGATTTTAGGATCTATCGTTTTTCTAGTTAGTTTATTAACATTTATCATATCCGGATTGGCGAATGGCTTATCCCAAGACAATGCAGCGTTAATTAAAGACTTGCCAGATGGTCAATTCTATATGAACGAGGATGCTGATGAAACATACAACCTTTCTAAAATAGATGAAAGCACGCAAAATAGACTCCTAGAAGAGAAAAATGGTGCTGCAGCGTTTTCCATCCAAATGGGATTCGTGAACGATACGGATGACAAACAACATAGTGTTGCTTTTGTCACCTCAACTGATTCAGAGCTATTTGAAAATGTTGGCGAGGGTGAAATCGTCCTCGATCGTTCATTAAAAGATAAAGGTATAAAAGTCGGTGATACAGTAACGAACAACCAATTAAACGGTGATTTTAAAGTGAAGGGATTTGTCGATCAAAAGAAATTCGGCCATGCACCTGTTGCATATATCAATATGAAAAACTATCAAGACATATATCATGTGCACGAGATGCAAATGGTATTCATCCCCGGGCTGGAAAAAGCACATGACGTTTCAGGTTTGCAATCATTTTCAAACAAAGACTTTCTTAACACGATTCCGAGTTACAGTGCAGAACAGATGTCACTCAATATGATTGTTTGGTTCCTTGTCGTCATTAGCGGAATGTTGTTTGCGATATTCTTTTATATGATGAACGTGCAAAAAATCGGCTTATATGGAATTTTAAAAGCAATTGGTGTCAAAACAGGTTCCCTATTTAGGATGATGTGGTCACAAATGGTTTTCATTACTGTTATAGCACTCGCTTTGTCTGTTGCACTAAGTCAAGTTTTCACCATGATCGCACCAGATGGAATGCCATTTAATTTAACTACGCAAACAACAAGTCAGTTGTCACTCATTTTCATGTTTATTGGGTTTATCGGAGCTACACTATCCGGTATCCAAATTAAAAAGGTCGAACCACTACAGGCGATCCAACAAGGAGAGGTTTAAATGACAGTTTTTGCAATGGATGAAGTCAAAAAAACATTTACAAATGGTGAAATAAAAGAACAAGTATTAAAAGGGATTAATCTTTCCCTTCATGAAGGTGAACTAACAGCTTTAGTAGGTGCATCCGGATCAGGTAAAAGCACACTCCTTACAATAGCTGCGGGCCTTCAACGTACATCAAATGGGCAAATCCTCTTTGAAAATCAAAATATGACGAATATGGGGCAAGAGGAAATTCGAAAGATCCGCGCAACACAGTTCGGCTTCATCTTTCAATTTTCTCACCTTGTTCCTTTTCTTACAGTAGAGGAGCAACTGATGTTGATGCTGGATGTTTCAGGAACTAACATGAAAAAGCGACAACAAAAAGCGGAAATTGAGAAAATCCTTAAATTGGTCGATATGAATCACCGAAAAGATGCGTACCCCGCTTCATTGTCAGGAGGAGAAAAACAGCGGGTAGCTATTTCTCGTGCCATTATTCACAGGCCTAAAATGCTGTTTGCGGATGAACCAACGGCTAGTCTGGACTCAGAAAGGTCAAAGGATGTCATGACACTGATTCAGAGACTGACGAAAACGTTAGACATTACAACATTGATGGTAACCCATGACGAAGAAATGCTTCCCTATGCTGATCATATTGTTACAATGAAAGATGGATTAATTATGTGAAAAGGCTTCGATTTGAGGCCTTTTTTTGCGGATGGAATGTGGGGTTATGATGCTTGTTGTGCTGAAGACTAATCTATCAAGTGCGTTTCTTTCCCAAATAACCCGATATCGTCTATTTTCCATCACGGGACCTGCGGATAATTTCAAATGCGTCTTCATCATTTTCAACATAGTCCTGATTTTGGGCAGCTTTTTTTAACTGGCTAAGAATATCCTCATTTGAAAAAACAAAATCTGTCATTCGTTTTCGTTGGGTTTCGGTTAACTTAGTTTTCTTTTCAAGGGAGACAGCATAACCCATTTTTTCTTCCAATACATAAACCAGATCTTCAGCTTTAATATTGGATTAATCCTGAACAACATCGTCAAATTGATTTCGCGAAATATATTCCATAACACTCACTCCATCCTTTTGATTAGTATAACATATTATGTTGAGATTATTTTTTATCATGTCTACCTCTTGATAGTACAAAAAACAATAATCTCTTACTTATTTGACCGTTTTTGTTTTTAGGATATATTGTATTCTAATCATTTCCCCCTCGCGGATTATTTTAATGATATGTATATGCATAGATTCTGTAAGGAAAGCAAGGAAGGAATAAGGTGATGATTCCTTCCCTGCACTTCTTTCTCAACTTAAACTTTCACTCCCAATTATCAATTTCCTCTTGAAATGCATTTTGGATTTTATCATTTGTCCTACTTATGGTTGACTTTTAGAATATCAATTACTTCCTTTGCTGCCTGTGCAATCAGCTTATCATTATAATCAGCATCCTTTTCATCGCGGCTGGAAAGGATCGCAAGCACAATGGGTTCTCCTTTCGGCGGCCAAATGATACCAATATCATTTCGCGTTCCATACGATCCCGCTCCAGACTTATCGCCAACTTTCCAGCCTTTCGGTACACCCGCACGAATTAATGTATCTCCAGTGGTGCTTCTCTTAAGCCAATCAGTTAAAATCGAGCGTTTCTCCGGCGGGAGTGCGTCTCCGATTGCGAAAGTCTGGAGGCTGCTAGCAAGCGCTTTTGGTGTACTAGTATCACGGGTTTCCCCCGGTTTTACTTCATTTAGTTCTGGCTCAAATCGCTCTGGATCGGTAACATTATCACCAATTTCCCTAAGTGATTGTTTAAGTCCACTTGGTCCACCAAGTTGCTCAAGTATGAGATTCTCCGCAGTATTATCAGAGTATCGGATAGAAGCATCGCTAAGCTCTTTTAGAGTCATTCCTGTATCAACATGTTTCTCTGTAATTGGATTATAATTGACAAGATCATCACGAGTATAGGTAATTATTTGATTAAGGTCTGCGATTGATTTTTGTTGTAACAGTGCTCCAACAGTTAACGCTTTATGCGTAGATACATATGCAAAACGCTCATCTGATCGATACGTTACGGTTTGGTTTGTGCCAGTATCCAGTGCAAAAATACCAAGTCTAGCATCAAATTTATCCTCAAGTTTGGCAAAGGCATTTGTATTTGCGGTTTCTTGGTCTTTTTGTTCAGGTTGAGCAGAGTGAGCATTATCCTCTGAACAAGCTACAAGTGTGACACATGAGAGAATGAATACAAATGCAATTTTTTTAAATCTAAACGTTTCGAAAATCGTGTTCCAAGAATTCATTAAAATCAAACCTCTTTCTAAAAATTTTTCTCATAAATTCAAGCCAGTTTTGCAAATAAGTACCATTGGTTTTCAAATATGTGTGCCGAAGCTTCTCAGTACCTTTTCGTTAACCGTCTCCTACTGCAACGATGCAAAAACGTTTCTTGCTTTCGGAACGACATAGCCGCTGCCACCACGCTGTTTCACATCTTCAATCATCATTGCTAGCAGCAATTCATTATCTTCTGTATCAAATCCAACAAACCAGCCATTTTCTGTCCCGTTTTTGTCGTCTTTATTTTTTTTAATTTCGGCTGTACCAGACTTTCCTGCAATGGTCATGCCAGGGATATAAGCACTGTGGGCCGTACCATTAGGGTTCTCAACAACCTGGATTAAATCTTCCTTGATTAATTCAGAATTTTTCGGTTCAATTAAATTTTCTACCCATACGGTTCGTTCTCCTTCTTCCTTCAATAGGTAAGGGGATAACAAATCACCTTCATTCACAAACGGTGTGTAAGCTAATGCAAGATGAAGGGCACTCATCATAACCTCTCCCTGACCATAGGCAGAGTCAGCCAGCTGTGCTTCATTACTTATCCCATTATTTGAAAGTATGGAGGGCTCAATAGAAAATGGAATAGGAAGTTCTTCTTCAAATCCGAATGCCTTTGCTTCTGTTAAAAAGGTATCTTTTCCCATTTCGAGTGCTTCTTGCGCAAAATAAATGTTGTCAGAATAAACAAATGCATCTCGTAAATTCACGGAAGTTTTATCATGAACGCGCGTAACATAGTAGTCACCCCATGACTTACCTTTTGACCAGCGAAGACCCTCGATATGTCTGGTTTCACCCGGATCGGTTACACTTGACTTTAATCCTACAGCTGCTGTGATCGTCTTAAATACTGAACCTGGTGCGTAGCGATTGATAAAACGGTTTAAAAATGGTTCTTCGGGATTATCGCTCCATTCTTTCCATTGTTCATCAGAAAGCCCTCTAATGAAAACATTTGGATCATATGAAGGTGAACTGACTAAAGATAAAACCGCTCCCGTTTTTGGATCTATAGCTGCAGCAGTCCCAGCATCTCCTTGTAAATGATCATATATTTCTTGTTGAAGGTTGGCATCAATCGTTAGCTGCATGTCTTCTCCTGGAACAGGCTCCGTTTTTGCCAACGTTTCCTTAAAACTTCCATCAGATTTTCTAATATAAATATGACCACCGTTTTCCCCTCTTAGCTCTTTCTCGAAAATCTTCTCCAATCCAGTTTTGCCAATAACATCCCCTGAGGAATATCCTTTCTCTTTCAATTCTGCAAGTTGTTCCGCGTTGATTTCACGTACGTAGCCGGTTAAGTGAGCCGCTGAAACTCCGAAGGGATATGTACGAACAATTTTTTCTTGAGCCGCCACTCCGGGAATTTCAAAAAAAGGCTGAAGGTTTTCCTCATCCATTGGTAATATGGCAAGCGGAACAAATGAATCTGAGTTCACCCATGAGGCATTTAACTTCTTGTTTATTTCATCAATCGTTATTCCCAATAAATCGGATAACTTTTCCTTAGAATCTTCAGTTTCATTGTCAAGTTTGCCTGGTACGACTCCAATGACGTTAGCTTTGGCGTTAATCGCAAGCCCGCTTCCATTTCTATCGCTGATTTCTCCTCGCGACGCTTCTAATGTTTCTGCCCCGATTGTTTCTCCTTTTTCTAGAGAAGGAAAAATGAGCGCTGGTTCCCATTCCACGAACCATTCCTTGTTAGATTCATTTTTTTCCTTAACTAAAGTTGCATGATGAGTAAATTCAATAGGTCCAGCCATCGTTTCCATTTTCACATGATATTTGAACGCAACAGAATCGTCTTTCAGATCCTCTTCGGCTTTATTATCAAATATTCCATCCACCTGTAAGTTCTTGATTTCAATTCCTTTGTAGATATCCGTATATCGCTTCACAAATTCCTTATTAGTGATTTCCTTTTTAGATTGCCGTGATAGATGCTGAAACATTTTTTCAAAATCCATGTCCTCCCAACTAGAAAGATATGCTTTAAAAATGTCCTCCGGTTTTCCCTTATCTGAACAACCTGCCATAACAGCAAGAAATATAGCCATGATTACGCCTATCCAAATTCGTTTCAATCCTTCCAACTCCTTTACAAACGATCCATTAGATTTTACTTTTTTTCAGAAAGACAATCATTTGGATTACATGTGTAATATAATACTACATTTGTAATCCGCATATGTCAAACATTTCTGGAGTTAGGGAAATCATCAATCTAGCAGTGTAATTGTTAGATTGATAAACCGAAAACCAAATGCTAGAATTAGGTATTATATTTGTTGAGGAAAGATACCAAGGAATTGATCAGAATATAAGAACAAGATCAGGGGGATGGAGACGATAGCATGTTCCTTAATCATTTTATTATAAGTTTAATGGTATCCTCTTTTACCGTTGTAGTTATTATGTTGGTGAAAAAAGTGTTCCAAAAGCAACTATCAGCGAAATGGCAATATAATCTATGGTTTTTGTTGTTAATTGCATTGACGCTTCCTTATATACCGAATCATTTATTTAATTTTGGCGATCATTCTTTTTTATTGGATACCAATCTAAGCACAGGAATAAGCCATTCTAATAGTACCGATGGAGGTCAAGCGTTTGGCAATGTAAATTGGATGCAGGACTTTACGATGTCTGTAAATCGTTACAATTTGGAATTTCTGAACATCATAATTTCCGGCGTATGGATGGCAGGAATGTTCGTTTTTATCATGCTAACAATACCGGCTTGGCTAAAGTTAAGAAACATTAAAAACACTATGTCCGCGCCAAAAAATAAAGAGGTTATGGTCTTATTTGAACGATGCAAGCAGCGTTTAAATATATCGAAGCATGTGATTGTCAGCGAATCGCCGCTTGTTAAGTCCCCGATGACGTTCGGTCTTGTTAAAACTTATGTTGTGCTGCCGATTCATTTTGATGAATGGTTGTCTATAGAGGATATCAAATACATTTTTTTACATGAATTGAATCACTATAAACATAAAGATATTGTAACGAATTATGTAATGGTCATTTACCAAATTTTATACTGGTTCAATCCACTTGTTTGGATTGCTTTTAGGGAAATGAGATTGGATCGTGAAATGGCCTGCGATGGTGCTGTTTTAAAATCTTTGGATGAGCATTCTTATGCAGAATATGGGAATACCATTATTAATTTTGTGGACAGAACATCGAAACCGAGGAATTTCTTTTTAGTAAATCGGCTAAACGGTACCAAGGAACAAATAAAAAGACGCATCGAAAGGATTGCATCTTTTACAACTGAATCAAAGTTGTTGAAGCTGAAGAGTATCGTTATTTTTATGCTTGTAAGCGTATTTGTTGTAAGTCAGATTCCATTTATTTCTGTAATGGCCGCCGACAATAATCGTTATGATTTTCAAAATGAGCGCACCGTGTATGAGGATCTAAGTGAATACTTTGGAGAATATGAAGGCAGCGTTGTATTATATGATATGCAGGCTGATCAATATAGAATCTATAACGAAAACAAAAGCACACGGAGAGTTTCCCCAAATTCTACTTACAAAATTTATAGTGCGTTGTTTGCATTGGAGTCCAATATCATAACGAGTGAAAATTCCACAATGAAATGGAGTGGAATACAGTATCCCTATGATTCTTGGAATATGGATCAGAATTTATCAACAGCAATGGAAAATTCTGTGACCTGGTACTTTCAGGAATTGGATAAGAAAACCCAGCAAGATACTATCCAGGCCTATCTGAAACAAATAGGCTACGGTAATTACGACCTTTCTGGTGGAATCGAACAATATTGGCTTGAATCATCTTTAAAGATATCTCCAGTAGAGCAAGTGCAATTACTGAAAGCTTTTTATACAAACAAATTTGCATTTAAGGAGAAGAATGTCCAAGCCGTTAAAGATGCGATCAGATTAACGGAAAAAGATGGTGCGAGGTTTTTTGGAAAAACTGGTACTGGTACTGTAAATGGAAAAAATATTAACGGTTGGTTCATTGGGTATGTGGAGACTAAGGAAGACACTTATTTCTTTGCTACTAATATACAAAATGAAGATAATGCCTATGGAAGCAAGGCAGCAGAAATAACCCGATCAATTCTGAGGGATAAAGGAATATATTGAGGACTTTTAGAAAAGTAAAGTTGACATCTCTATATGACAAATATATGAATGTATTAGCATTTAATCTGGAGAAGGGTTAGGAGGAGAATAGTAGTGTCTAAAAAAGTACCTAGTATCTCAGAAGCAGAATGGGAAGTTATGAACGTGCTTTGGGAAAAAGCCCCGCAAACAGCCAATGAAGTCTTTCTCTCCTTACAGGAACAAACAGATTGGAAACAAAAAACAGTACGTACCCTTTTGGATCGTCTTGTCCAAAAAAACGTAATCGGTGTAAATAAAAATCAGAAGGTCTATACTTTCTTCCCACTATTCTCACAGGATGAATGTCAGCGGGCCGAGACAAAGTCTTTTGTTAAGCGAATTTATGGTGGGACGTTAAAGTCATTGCTAGTTCAATTTATCGAGGAGGATTCCTTGTCTGAACAAGATATTAAGGAGTTACGCTCCATTTTGGATGAGAAGCCTAAAAACTCAGGCAAGAAAAAATAAATTCAACTTAGCAGTAGTCAATGATGATATTTTCCCATTACCCCTCTACAGTTTCATGAATCTGCCCTTGAGCATTGTTTTGTTATGTTCGGAGCCTTACTTGTTTACAACGAGTTATAGATATTGTTTCTTTTGACCTGAAAAACGCCCCTTTAGATAAAGTTATCCAAAGGGGTAAAACGGTGCAATTTTTTATGAAACGGTGTAACTTAATTCAGAGCCTTCCCAACTCGATCAACTACCATTTCAATTTGCTCCCGTGAAACGTCAAAATGAGTTGTGAGTCGAACCGTAAAGGGATTGAATTTGCTCGCCAAAATATCGTTTTGTTTTAATAACTCCACAAATTCATTTGCAGTCATACCTGCCTCTTTCGTGTTGACCATAACAATGTTTGTATCCACATTATTCTCGATAGCTAATCCGTTAATATCCGCTAATCCTTCTGCTAGTATCTTGGCATTGTCATGATCCTCTGTCAATCGATTTACCATTGTTTTTAGTGCTACCAATCCCGGTGCAGCAATGATCCCTGCTTGACGCATCCCTCCACCAAGTCGTTTTCGCCATTTACGTGCTTTTTTTATAAAACTTTCAGAACCGGCTATGATAGAACCGACTGGAGCGCCCAGTCCCTTAGAAAGGCAAAATTGCACAGAATCAGTACAAGCAGCATATTGTTCCACATCGATACCAGTTGCAATGGACGCATTGAACAAACGTGCACCATCCAAGTGTACCGGAATGCCTTTACGTTGTCCGATACGATATATTTCCTTCATATTTTCAAGCGGAACAACAGCACCGCCAGCACGATTGTGGGTATTTTCAAGACAAATAAGCCCCGTTTCAGGCATATGTATATCGTCCTCTCGAATTGCAGTCTCCACATCTTGCGGCGCCATCACGCCACGCTCCCCGATAATCGTTCGTGGCTGTACGCCGGCAAAAGCCGATATGGTTGCCCCTTCGTAATAAAATATGTGCGATTCCGCTTCCAATATAATTTCCTGACCTGGCTGACAATGTGTCAACACAGCAATTTGATTTCCCTGCGTGCCACTTGGGACAAACATTGCTTTTTCTTTACCGAGCATACTTGCAGCCAGTTCCTCCAATTCGAGGATGGTTGGATCCTCCTCGTAGACATCATCCCCAACGACCGCGTCAAATGCAGCCTGGCGCATTTCGGGTGTTGGTTTGGTTACCGTATCGCTTCTTAGGTCGATCATGGTTTTCTCCCCTTTGCATGTGTGATAGTTTACTATTTTTCTCTATTCTGTTGAAGTTAGAACATTCCTATTATATCATTATATTAAAATTTCCTTCTACTTCTCACTACAACTAATTTAATCACATTAATTGAATAGGGAATTTTTTGACTTACATTATTTTATATTTTAAAATTCTAATTAGATCGGCAGGGAAGCAATCGCAATCACACATCGTGGTTAGGGATTGCTTCCTTTGTTTTTTCTTATGGAGTTCAATTTGTACCTCTTTACCATTTTTATCAACTACAATATATAGATTTAAAAATTACATTTATATAATTAACCCAGATTGTTAGGCACTAGGTAGCCGCACTCCCATATTAAAAACCTTGGAAGACATTTATCCAATCAAGGCTTTCCAAGTATTTAGTATTAATCATTATCATTTTTTTCCTTTAAAAAATCAGGGGCAATCCAAATGTCATCAATTTTGTAATCAACTAAATCATCCTCTTGCCCACGTGATTTTATAAGTACTAAAAATTCTTCAAAACTTCTCGCAACATGCAAAAGGGAATTAGGCCTAACATCTTCATTTATAAGTTCTGTGTCATGGCCCCATAAACTTATTGACCAAATTTCAATGTTTAAACAAACTATGTTCCCTCCCTCAACTCTACATATTGGTATATTCCCTTTTGGTATCCGATCTTAGTTCACCATATACGTCTTTTAAAATAGTTGAGAGGGCTTGTTAACTTCAATGCTGCTATTTCATTAAACGATATGATCGAATTGTCTTGACAAAAAATTACGTGCCATCTCACTTATGTATCGATTCATTAACTCAAGATCTCCATCTGCTGGCTATCCAGGTCATACAGCTGTTCGGATATTTCCCCCCCATACACACTTCCCCCCTCTCCGCCATAGCCTATAGTAAAAACGCCTGGAGGTAAGCTTATGGAAAATGAACAAAAAGTCCCGAAAAATAGGTCGAAGTGGACTCTTTTTGAAGTGATTGGTGTTTCGATCATTGTCATTTCACTTGCCCTGCTATTCCTTGCCCCAGACTCACTTTCGCAACTATTCGATACCATCATCAAAGAAGTAAAACCTGTTGTTGTCGATACTTTCTTAACAAGTGAAGTGGGGATTGCTGTCATTGTCAGTGTTATTATTGGGCGAATGTTGGAACGGCTTGGGTTTACAGACGGCTTGATCCGGATCTTTGTACCCGTTATGCGCTTGTTTAAAATCAATCCGTCCGTCATTATTCCAAGTGCTTATAATATCCTTGGTGACATCAATGCTGCTGGAAAAATTGCCGGGCCTATTCTTGTGAAGGCAAAGGCAACAAAATCGGAACAAAAGATTGCTGTAGCAACGATGATCCAATCACCACAATCTTTTGCGACATTTGTGTTAGGGTTGATTGCTTTATCCGTATTTGGGATCAACGCTTTCCCACTTATCCTGCTAGCTATATTTGCACCATTGATCATTGTGCCTTTTATCCTATCTAGAACTATATATCGCGATACGAAAAAGGTGACGCTTACTGAACTGCCACGTTTTACACCGAAATCGACTTTTTTAAACACGATCTTTTCGTCGGCAAAAGAAGGAACACAATTACTCCTGTTAGTGATTATTCCGGCTGTGACGGTTGTGTTTATTTTGATCGGTATTTTAAAATTCACCGGGATATGGGATCCGATTGAAGCAAGCATGGCCTCATTAATGACAATGGCTAGCATTGAACCTGACACGGGGATCACTTCTTTCTTGGTTGCCCCGACACTAGCTGTTGCGCAACTAGCTGATTTAGCAAGTACCATTGATCCGCGTTTAATCGTTGGATCGTTCGTACTGGCAAACTCTGGCCTACCAATCTATGTTATTCTCGGCCAAATCCCTGCCATTTGGGCGGAGTCAACAGATTTACGCGAACGCGAAGTCATTACCGCAGCATTAGTCGGAATGGTAATCCGGATTGCAACTGCATGTATTCTTGGCTATTTCTTAACTCCTTTCTTGGTGGTGTGATAAATGAGAAACACGTATTTGATTCATGCTGGAAAATTAGTAACCGTAAGTGAACTTGGTACGATTTACGATGGCGGAATGGTAATCAACGATGGAAAAATAGCGGATGTTGGGGATATAAATGCACTGCAAAACCAATTCCCGACCCTTCCCATAAAGGATTTTTCGGATTATGTTGTTACACCCTCTTTAGTAGATTGCCATACCCATCTGCTCGAATTTGCTCCATCATCCTTATACCCGATAACGGAGAAGACACATTTCTTAGCAGGAAAAGCAATTCTTCTTCACGCTTTAACATCAGGAATAACCGCACTCGGCGAGCAAATATGTGGCCATCCAGCCTGTGATTTTGCGATTGACGATTATCGCAATGTTGTAAAAGATGTTCCAATGGATATTTCATTTGCCGCTACAAGCATATCGATCGGATTTAAAGAATTGGCCCATTTCACTTCTATAACAAAATCAAGAACCGTTCGCCAATCCGACCTATCTGACTCACAAATTGTTGAAGAAATTGCACGGCAAAACGATTATCCCGGAGAAAATTTATTCATTAACGCAACACCAGCAAATTTCACAGCAGATGAAGTTCCACGAGCTGGTGAAATCATCTATACCCTTGAGGAATTAAAACGCATTGTCGAGATATACCATCAATACGGCAAACAAATCGGGGTGCATGTCGCTGGTGACGAAGGAATACAAATGACATTGGACGCCGGTGTAGACGTTCTGCATCATGCACACGGAATTTCAGATGAGCAGATTGAACGGGCAAAACATCAAGGTACAAAAATAGTCGCCACACCAATGGGCGGAACTCATCTCGAACCAAATTCACCCGAAAACATTTTGAAACTAGTGAAACATAACATCGATGTTTCCATTGCAACCGATGCCTATTTGCCACCATATCCAGATGTCGACTGGCTGCCTTTTACAGATCAAACATTGCAAGGACCGGATGCATTGATGAAAATCGCCCAACCTGGGATGAAACTTTTGCATGAGAATGGGTTTGATGAAAACGAGGTACTTGCCTTGCTGACAGCAAATCCGGCTACGATTTTAGGTAAGGGTGAGCGATTTGGAAAGTTAGAGCAAGGGATGGATGCTAACTTTTTAGTGGCCGAGGGTGTTCCGGGGTTGGAGATTGTGGATGTGGAGGATGTGAAGCGGGTTTATTTTTGTGGGGATTGTGTTGTTGATCGGATGAAGGTTTAAATGTTTAGGAGATTGTGCAGTCATTTGTTCGTGGAAACAAATGACTGCTATTGCTATCTCCTTTTATTCACCTCTTCAATCTCGAATCCTGCCTTCTTCGCATAACCATACTATTTAAAATGTTGGCAGGTTTAATTAATTTCATTATTCAACTTCTTACTTTTATATTTCTACAGTACTTGAAAATGTGTTACAATTTTCCTAATAGAGGGACTAATTAATTATAAGGATTCAACATTCACATTTCTATCATTTTTAGACATTAAAAAAGCATCCTTAATAAGTAAGTAGTTCCGTTACTGAAGAGGAACTTTGGGAGGCAAAATAACCTCCTTTTTTTATGCTTAATTACACCAACTTTGACATAATGATTAGCTAATAGAAAGTAAGGTGTTTCTGCAAGGAAGATTGTTTTTTTGTTAAAATTTACATAAAGACTTATTCAACTAACTGGCAGGATTATTGAATAAGTGCAAGGCGGGGGATTACCAAATGCGGAAAAGTAAGATATTCTTCATTGTTGCAACTTTAGTTATTACTTTGATAGGTTGTTCTCAGATTGAGGAAGGAACTTTTATTCAAGGGAACATAACAGAAATTAACGAAGAAAGTGGAGAGATGGAAATTGAAATCGAATCATGGACAACAATTAGCGATACAGCATCATCTACAGAGTCAAATAAAATTAAAATGGACTCAGATTCACAAATTATTCGAGTTTCCAATCCAGAAGATTATGAGGAGGGGCAAAAAGTACAGGTAAAAGTTATCAAAAATTATGATGAAGATGTTTGGGATTTGGATAGATTAAAATTTGAAGTAGAAAATGTAAATTAGGAATATTAAGCTAACAGGGGCTTTAACGAAAGAAAGAGTTGCGGAGATGGCAACTCCTGTGCTTATTGAAGAAAAGGGCAGGTTACTTGAATTAAAAATGTTAAAATAACAGGAGTATTTACATAGTGAGGTGATATTAAATGAACGGTTGGTTATATGGTTTATATGCTTTAATAATAGCAATAGTCTCTATATTTACAGGGGAAATAGTAACATTTGTTATGCTTGGATTTATTTTAATAAGCCTTCAAAATATCCATTCTACCTTAAAGGAAATATTAAAAGTTAATAGAGAGGAAATTCACTAACTGGTGCGTTTCTTTAATAAGGAATTGCACCTTATTTCACTATTGGATATTTAGTGCAAGAGCAATGATTAAATGATATTCAATAAACGAACCATTTTGTGGAAATAGGATTAGAGGTGTTTTAATGTCAATAATCTTACAGTATTCCATTTTGATAGTTTTTATTTCTCTGGCTGGGTGCAATAGTATTTCAAAATATGATGATAACGAAGCAGCAGCTATTGTAAAAGGACAAGAAACTACAATAGGTGATTTACGGTTTTTATACCCAGATGATACTGCGTTAGATTACCTTGAATGGGCAATAAATGCAGAGTTGGTAAAACAAGAGGTAAAGGATATGGGACTTAATATTTCCGACAATTTAAGTGATAACGATGACTGGTTTGAGGAACTGCCTCCTAAAAACACAAAAGATGAAGGCGGAAAGCAAATTCGTAAGTTTGCCGAATCACAAGCTAGAAAATTAGATATGAAACCTGAAGAATACCAACAAGAATATGCAAAAAAAATTGATGAACAAAATGCTTATATGGTTACTTATCTCGAAGAAAAGTTAGGGGAGGCAGAGTTTGATGATGAAAAAGGGATGGTTGAATTTAACGAGAAATCCAACTATCTATTAGAGGAATTGGTTGAGGAGAATGAGGACGAAATTGAAGTGTTAATTGAGTAATTTATACCACTAATGGGGCCTTAGTTAAAGAACACTTTATAAAAAATAACACACAAACATCTAAAGGCATTGCTACTTTCAGCAATGCTTTTAGATGTTCCTTTAACCGCCAAATTAACATAGGAGTTAACAACAACATTCGTACCGTTTTTTTTTAAACATATGTCAATAAAAATTGTCACCCTTCCGTTTTTACCACTAATAGAGTTGCTATTTAACTTGTTAAAACGCATTAAATGCCTTTATAACAACAAAAAAGCAGGTGTTAAAATACCTGCTAAAATGCTTGTTAATTTAACTGTTATTTCTGGTTTTCTCTGCGTTAACGAAACTACTTACCTTAATAACGCTTTTCATTTATGACGCATTTTCAAACAGTAGGTAAGCTTTTCTGAAAATACACGAATTAATGTTCTAATTGAAGGATACATCTTAGTGGTTAACAGCGAATGTTGATTTCTCCACTCTCCCTTTCATCCACTCCACAAGCCCCCTGAAATCCCGCTTTTCTAGAAATTTATACGCCTTAGCCTTCATCTCCTTATTCCGCGTTAATACATTCCTTTTTAACTGCCGGATCTCCTCGGCATGTTTTTGCAAAACGCTCGCCATTTGCACTGCATCCTGATATATCAAATTCATATCAAAGCGTGTGCCGTTATTTTTTTCAGCGATCATACATGAACCCGATCGGTTACTATAATGCACATTCCACGTGTAATGAAGGGAGCATTCGCTCAAATATTTTTCCTGAATGACTTCAAACCATGCACCCTGGAACACGCCGGATAATTGAACATTTGGCTCATATCTATGGTGGCCACTACAACCCGCAAGTGCTGTGATTCCGGCCAAATTCAAGGATTTCACGAGCATTGCTATCTGCGGGTCTAGATCCAATCCGTTTACTTTGATCCCAAATCGCCTTTGTACGAAGGATTTCCACTTATAGTGATACCCTTTCATGGATACAGGAAACTCATTTCCGGGTTTATTTATAATTCTTTTCATGATGGATATTGGGATACGGTTAACGAGTACCTGAAACTTAGTATCCTGCCAAAATGTTGGAATGTTTAGGTCATCTAATAACCGGCGAACACGTACGATATCCTCTTTTGTGTTTTCAACTGTTATATGAATAAAATCATCTTTAACTGTCGCAAATAGTCCTCTCATTTGCAATGCCTCTGCAATTCTTTCAGTACCATTCATCATTTCAAGTTTCATCAAATTCATTTGAATCCTCTCCTTCGTTAGTTGGTACTTACATTATAAAAAATGCCTGGTTACGACTTCGTAACCAGGTACTTTTTAGCCTCTGCGTAAGACAATTGATTCCGTGTCCGCTTTCCATTGATATTTTCCATCTATAGTAACTAATACGGTTTCAGCTATATTTTCGCATCCTATAGCTTGAACCAATTTTCTTCTAAGACTTGAAATATAGCGTTTGACGGAAGTGGAACTTATATCCTTATCGTGCCAGACGGCTTCTTCTATTTTTTGTCTGGAACAAGATGTCATTTGATTATCAATTAGAAACCCAAGGACTTCCGCTTCTTTATTTTCCAGTCGGACTGCATCATTTTTTGCATTGAAATATTTTATATCTTGAGTCAAATCCAGAACGAAGCTATTTCCCTCCATTGCATCTTCCTTTAGCTTTTCTGAATCCTGCCTTGAGATATTTTTCCGTTTTTTCTCGGGTTCTTTCAACAGAATTGGCTCAGAATGTTTCTTTCTCATCCTGTCTGTATACAATTCGATAAACCATTCATGTTCCAAATCTTTGTCTAGATTATACGCATCATCTATTAGTTTATTAGCCTTTTGGAGATAGCCTAACCGTATATATCCTAATGCAAGGCAGCATAACAATTTAATTTTTTTGCTGTTATCTAGTCCCTTTTCCAATGCTTCTTTCCCGTAAAATATGACCGCCTCCCATTTCCTATCTTGGCCGGCTAAAATAAATGATAAATGGTAATAGGCATCAGGATTATTAGGAGCATGAATGGTTGCTCTCCGTAGAATATTATAGGCTCTTTGATAATTTCCTCTACGAATCTTCTCATCACGACCCAGTTCAAGATAAAGACTAGCAAGCGTAACGGAAAAGCGTGGTTCCCTTTTGTTTAAGCTTATGAACTGTTCATACAAATCGATCCCCTCTTCCAGCCACGCATTCCGCTCATCATCTACCTCTAAATCTTCCCGTTCAAGCCAATCGCTTTCCAAATCTTCTAAGGCTTCCATCGTAAATTGTGCCAACCTACATTTCCCCTTCCCTCCCCCAACATTTTATGATCACGTAATACCATTCATCCGCATCATAATGTCCATTTTTGTTTGACTGTCTTTAACATCCCTTAAATCAAAAGCTAATTTTACCCGGGTCTTCTGTGTTTTTTTTGCTTCCCTAAAAACCCGTTTAATTAGCCTCTTTTACGCTTCAGTTCCGCAACATTATGTCCCATCAGCGGCTTAATGAATTTTTCATACCGTTCCCGGCGAAATCGTTCCAGTTCTTCAGGCGTCATATCCTTAACGAGTTCATGCACCGGAGTTCCTTTACGCTTTTCATGTTCCTCTTTTGTTAATTTCTGTACCTTACCGTTTTCAATTTTAAAATATTCCATCGTTCTTCCTCCTTGAAAAAATATATAAAAAACCCCTTCATGCCATGAATGCACAAAGGGGTTTCATACCGACTTATCATCCAAAGCATATGCCTTGCTGGTTGGAGCACCTTACATCTGCAGGTTGCTGTGACATCGTCGAGCCAGTTCTCTCAGCCACTCTTAATAACTTATTTAATTATCTTTACTGTACATTAATTGTTGGTGTTCTTCAATAACAGATTTCCTATTCGAGTTTTTAAAAAAGGGACAGGTCCTTCCTGTCACTTTTTCCCGCTTTTGATAAATTAAAAATGGGTCTATAATAGTGAGGTCGGGGAAAACCCAAGACAAGAGGGTGATGATTTTGCTGAAACTACGAAACTTAATCGTTTTAATACTTGTTGCTGGTGCGCTTTGGTATGTATATGGTGATACTTACAATCGTTCTGGTGTGCAAGGTGTAATAGAAGATATGCAAGCCGATGTGAATGAACTAAAAGAAAATCCAATCGTAATTGATACGGTAGATACGATAAATCAGGGGTTTCAAAAACTTGTTGGATTCTTTACCGAAAGCGAATCGGAGGACCAACAACCCACTCACGAGAAACCACAGCTAGATGCCCCTTCCGAACAAACCTTTTCCATTCATAATGTTGAACTTGGGGATGATCGATCGGAAGTTGAACAACAAGTAGGAAAGCCAAAGCGATCCTCAATGAATGAATATGGTGTCAATTGGGCTGCCTATCATGAAAACTATCAAAACTTTTTCATGGCTGCCTACGATGAGCATGATAAAGTGATTGGCTTATACACAGATCAGGACTTAATAACATCTACAAATGAAATCACCTTGGAAAGTTCAAAGGAAACGGTCCATAAAAAGTTAGATGAACCTCTTAAAGGAATACGAAAGGGACTCGTGACTTACCGTATGCAAAATGATGGCGAATATGATACATTCCAGATTGATAGCAATTATGTAACGGTTTTTTATGATAAGCATGAAAATAATACGGTAACAGCTATTCAAATTATTAGTGATGAGCTGGAGAAGCAAAAGAAGGGATTCTTCGCCAAGCCAAGCGCTGAATTAAAAGAGGGCTTTGAATATCAATTGTTCGATCTAACCAATGCGGCACGAGTTAAGCATGGTCTATCTCCGTTAACCTGGGCTAAGGCTGTACAAACGACCGCTCGCGGCCATAGCACGGACATGGCGGACAACAACTATTTCAGCCACACAAACCTAGAAGGACAATCCCCTTTTGAACGAATGCAAGAAGATGGCATTACCTTCCAGATGGCAGGAGAAAATATTGCAACTGGTCAAACAAGCAGCATTTTTGCCCATCAAGGATTAATGAACTCGCTAGGTCACCGAAAAAACATCCTAAAATCAGGCTTTAAAGCACTTGCTATTGGAGTTGCTTTTAATAAGGAATCACGGCCCTATTATACGGAAAACTTTTTGGCGAAGTAGTTTTGGGAATGGGGCTGATCCTGATTGACTACCCCTAGATACCATCTTTAGTAGATTGCCATACCCATCTACTTGAATTTGCTCCATCATCCTTATACCCGATAACGGAGAAGACACATTTCTTAGCAGGAAAATCCATTCTTCTTCACGCATTAACATCGGGTATAACCGCACTCGGTGAGCAAATATGCGACCATCCAGCCTCTGACTTTGCGATTGACGATTATCGCAATGTTGTAAAAGACATTTCCATTGAATATTTCATTCGCGGCCACAAGCATCTCGATCGAGTTTAAGGAATTGGCCCATTTCACTTCTATAACAAAATCAAGAACCGTTTGCCAATCCGACCTATCCGAACCACTAATTGTTGAAAAAATTGCACGTCAAAAGGATTATCCCGGGGAAAACTTATTCATTAACGCAACACCAGCAAATTTCACAGCAGATGAAGTTCCACGAGCTGGTGAAATCATCTATACACCTGATGAATTAAAACGTATTGTGGCGATTTACCATCAAAACGGTAAACAAATCTGGGTGCATGTCGCTGGTAAAGAAGGAACCGAAATGACATTGGATGCCGGTGTAGATGTCCTGCATCATGCACATGGAAATACAGATGAGTAGATTAAGCGGGCAATACATCAAGGCACGAAAATTGTTGCCACACCAATGGGCGGAACCCATCTCGAACCAAATTCACCCGAAAACATAGTAAATTAGTTTAACATAACATCGATGTCTCCATTGCAACCGATGCCTATTTGCCACCATATCCAGATGTCGACTGGATAAACTTTAGGAATGAAACTATTGTATGAGAATGGATGTCATGAAAACGAGGTACTTGCTTTGTTGACAGCGAACCCGGCTGCGATTTTGGGTAAGGGTGAGCGTTTTGGAAAGTTAGAGAAAGGTATGGATGCTAACTTTTTAGTGACGGAGGGTGTTCCAGGGCTGAAGGTTGTGGATGTGAATGAGGTTAAGAGGGTTTATTTTCGGGGGATGAGAATTGTGGACAGGATGGGAAATTAAGCATTTAGAAGGTTATATAGTAAATTTTCGTCCTCAAACCATTTAGCAAAATTAGCGTGATAAAGTCCTTTCCAAAATCTTCAATATATCCAGCCTTAAGAGAATCTGCTTTGCTCCCTCTTAGGTACGCTATCTAAGTAATTGGCGTTTTCCAATCCATACTCGCTTCATATATGACCTCCGAATAATGGATATAGCGAACAGTGTCTGGCACCGTTCGCTAAGGTAAATCACATTTAGCAAAAACCATCTCGCCTCCTAAAAGGTGAATTTCAGAGCTCGTAAGACAGACAATTATTCCTGTAACCTGCCGTTTGTCCTTTAAACTTTACCTTATCCTATTGATAGTTTCTGGGAATTTCTTTTTTCCACGTTTTTTGGAAACATTCTTCCCCATTAAGAAAAGCAGTCATTGTATTTGTGAGATAAAATGTGTTCAAATCACTTGTCATCTCACTACTGGTTTTAAGCTTTGTTTCCCAATCACCACGACCAACTGTCAACTCCCAATCACATTGTGCCTTCGCAGATAATGGATGTCCTGATTGAATCGTGTACGAGTTCTTATTGATACTTCCGTGTTTGAGCCCATTATGAGGTAACAATCGCTCTCCTTCGTCTGACAAATCTTCTAACATCCAAACATCCGTAATTGTGTTATGGGATACTGTTCGTGTCCGATTCTCTGCTCTAACAATTTCCCTATCTATAACTTGAGCGGTTTCCGAAGGACCAAATTGAATTGTACCATCCATTTCAGGATCTGGTGTACGAACAGGAAGGATCAATTTTGTTTTTTCCCCTGTACAGATTTCTAATGTAACAGGTTTTGGTGACGGCCAAGCTTGTGGCCAATACGTTGGTGCTATTGCTAACTCTAATTGGTGTCCTGCTGGAATAGACTGACCTAGACAATCCAGTTTAATGGATGCCCGATATTTTTTACCTGGTTCCAAAACCTCTGGATGCTCATGACTGTTGAGATGATTTAAATTCAACATGCCCCAACTAAGCAAGGTAGACTCTCCAGTAGGGGACTTATCACAAAGCCGAACAGCGGCAAGCGCATTCTTCTGGTTTGAGGTGAACTCCATTTCAAATACCGGATTTCCAAGCATATCAAAGTCTTCTTCAAAAGGATCAGATGTGAAAACGACTGCTTTTCCATTTTCTAATCGTTGATCAGACGGCAAATCACCAGGCTCCCCAAAAGGACAGAACACACCTGCATAGTAGCCATGTTCCTGTACACTTGGAACAATAATCCGTTCTTCAGAGCTGCACCCTTCTACCAATTTTTCGTTATGAAGCCAAAGACGTTTTTCATTTACATTTTTGGAAGGCCATGAAGAATCAGCCACCCACTTTCCCGGTCTTTCCTCATAATTAACTTTTGGCAATTCGCTATCTTGAATCCATGTAATAAATTTCGGATCCTCTTTTACTCCTGTGTCTATACCTTTTAACCATTGATCCCACCAGCGTAGACATTCCTGAAGAAAGCCGATTGCAGGCTCGGGTGTTGCAACTTCTGGATATTCATGAGCCCATGGTCCAATTAAACCTTTAGCATAAGGTAGGTTTTCAACAAGTCGAAACACAGCATCCGTATAACCATCCTGCCATCCGCTGACAGTGAAAACTGGAATTTGGATATCCGAGTAGTCCTCACATATAGATCCATGTTTCCAATATTCATCTCTGGTTTGATGATTCATCCACTCATTAACATAAGGTACTGTGTTTAATCTTTCCATCCAGTTTTCTTTCCAGCTTTCCCCTACTACCTCTGGATCCTGTGGACGTGCACTGTAGGCGAACATGGTAGACGCCCACCAAAGCATATCAGATGCCAATATGTTGCCTCCACGATAATGAACATCATCTGCGTAGCGATCATCTGTTGAGCATAACGTAATAATTGTTTTTAATGCAGGATGCTTTCTAGCAGCAATTTGTAAGCCATTAAAACCACCCCATGATTTACCAATCATCCCGACATCACCTGTTGCCCATGGCTGTTTACCAATCCAATCAAAAACTTCCAAAGCATCATCATGTTCTTGTTGCAAATACTCATCTGGTAAATAGCCATCTGAATTACCTGTTCCGCGAACATCTACACGAATGCTTGCATATCCATGCCCGGCAAAATAAGGATGGCGAATGGAATCACGAATTGCTGTAAAATCATCTTTTCGATACGGTAAGTATTCCAAAATAACAGGGACCGGATTTTCCGTCGCATCTTTCGGCAGCCAAATCGTCGCTGCTAATCGTTTACCATCAGACATTGGAATCCATACATGCTCTTTTTTTTCAATCTCCCTAGGAAATTCTGTCATTGTCTTTCTATCATCTGAATCATTTATATTAAATACCAATTTATTCAACTCCTCTTAGCTGCCAAATCTTCCATTTATTCATTTAAAATTAACAAAATATGATCCGCACACTTGAAAACCTCAGGCGTCTATAACTCAGACATTCCATATTCATAGGTGACTTCTTTTCTTTTTTCAGGAACTATTGTATTCATAATACTTTTATAGATATAATCCATTGTTTGCTTTGCTGCATCTTCCTTGGATTCATTTCTGCGTAAATTTAATAGATTTGTTAGCATACCTGTCCAGATCAACATCGTGGTGTCAGCGATATATTCAATGTCCGCATCATTCATAAATCCTTGTTCTTTAGCATTTTGGATGTATAAAGAACTTCTCGTAGCAATATTATGTTGCGAGATAATAGATTGTACTTCTTCTGATAGATTTATTAATTCATTTGCATAAACCCGGTAATAGTTCTTCATGAGTTCCTCTGGGATGTTACCTAAGTTTTCAATATAAAGCAGGGAATAGATTTCCGGTAATTGGAATGAATGTTTGCAAAAGCATTCCCAAGCGTACAACCATTTTTCTACTGTGTTATTGCCTTTTTCCATGTAAGCAGGCAAATCTTGAAAATAATTGTTTGTATAACGCATAACAGCAAAAAACTTTAGATGTGATAAATCACGAAAATAGTTATATACCGTAGAACTGGTATAGCCGGCTCGATCCGCAATCTCGCGGATGGTTATCTGATGTAACCCTTTCTCTTGAATAAGCTCCGAAGCAGCGTCAAGAAAATATCGCCACATTCTCGCTGTTTGAATCTCTTTTCTTTTTTTATTCACTTGACGAGCACCCCAAACAAATAATATTTAAAAATTTACTCCATGCGTGAACCTATTACCATGATAATTAAAATATAGGAAATACCCTCAGTAAAGACAATAAAGGGTTTTCCTCATCACTTGACTTCACTACCCTATCTTTTATGACTTGCTATACAATTACGCAAGCCGTCTCTTTGTTTTTCTCTCAATTTTCCCTAAGATTAGATCAGCTATAATCGCCATTAATGTAGCAGGAATTGCACCTGCGTAAATCTTAATATCATTTTGCAGACTAATCCCAGATATAATCTCTTTTCCCAAACCGCCTGCACCAATATAAGGACCAATGGTAGCAACAGAAATAGCGATTACTGCAGCTAACCTTAAACCAGCTAGCAGAAACGGAATAGATAAAGGAAATTGTATCTTCGTTAGCAGCTGCAATGTCGTCATTCCATTCCCAATTCCTGCTTCTATAATGCTGTCATCTACTTCCTTAATACCAACATAAGTATTTTTTACAATAGGAAGTAATGAATACAGAAACAATCCAATAACAATCGTTTCAAATCCAAAGCCAAAATACAACATTAGGATTGCCAGCATCGCCAAGCTCGGTATCAACTGCAATATATTTGTAATTGATATGATAATCGGTGCTAGCTTTTCAAACTTTGCAGCAATAAGACCGAGTGGTATACCGACAATAAGTGCCAATCCTATTCCATAGGCCACCATTAAAAGATGCTCTAATGATAAAGTCAATAATTCACTATAATGTTCTATCATATAATTAACAAGTTTAGTGATGAACTCCATATATTCTCACCTTTTTCTATCAGTCTAACATGCCCTTTTCTTTTAAGAACTCCTCTGAAACTTCTTTTATACTTTGTTTCTCTATATCTACTTTATAGATTAGATCCGTCATTTCTTCTGTAGAAATCAACCCAACAGTAGATTTAATAATTTCATCAATTCCCGGATATTCTTCAATTACACTATTTCGTGCGACTAAAGAAGCCTCATAAGGTGGAAAGAACTGTTTGTCATCTTCAAGTACTTTTAGGTCATACTCCTTTAACTGCGGATCGACAGTATAAGCTGTAACAACATTTAGATCGTCATTTTCAATTCCCTTATACATTAAAGCAACATCCATACCACGAGCATCCTCAAATTCGTACCCATAAGTATCTTGAAACCCTTTGTAACCATCATTGTCACGTTCTATCCATGCATTATCAGTACCTAATACAAGTCCATCTGCATAATCCTCTAATTGTGTTAAGTTTTCTATATTATTTTCTTCTGCAAAGTCATTTTTTACTGCAATACTGTAATTATTAATGTAACCAATTGGGTCATACCATTTAATATCATATTCATCACCGAAGAAACTTTGAGCTTGCTTTACCGTTTTCTCTGGATCTGTAGAATACTCTACATCATCAAAATAGTTGTTATAAATTTCTCCAGAAAATAAACTAGCAAAGTCAAATTCTTCACGTTCAATTCCTGCAAAGATTTGAGCACTCGCCGGGAGGTCTTCTGTAATTTCCACTTCATGATCTGTTTGATCCTCCACCAACAACTTCAAAATTTGCACATTTATTTTCGAATCGGTATTTTTAGCTGCCGCTGCATTGAATACTTCTCCTCCATCCGCAGAACTCTTATCACCACATCCTGATATGACAAAGATCAAAGCAACTAAACTCACGATTAAAAAGTGTTTACATTTCATTTCAAATCCCCTTTTCTTTTATTATTAAACCCTTTTAAATATTTTTTCGACCCTACCAAAAATCAAATCAAGCAAAATAGCAATTACGATAGCTAAAATAGTACCGGTAAAAATCATGATTTGATCATTATAACCAATTCCTGCTAACACAAGATCACCTAGTCCACCTGCACCAATTAATGCGGCAAGGGTTGTCCAGCTAATAATATAGACGGAAGTCACACGAATCCCAGACATAACATATGGAAGTGCAACAGGCAATTCAATTTTAAACAGACGTTGAAGTGTACTAAAACCCATTCCCTTAGCCGCTTCAATGATTTCCGGATCAACAGACTCCATTCCAGCATACGTATTGCGAAGCAACGGTAATAATGCATATAAGAACAAAGCCACCACCGCTGGGGTAAAACCAATTCCCAATAAAGGAATCATAATTGCTAACAGCGCAATGGTAGGTATTGTCTGAAAAACGTTAGCAATATTAAAAATAGTACTTTTCACCTTATCACTTTTCATCTTCGTCATATAAATAGCCAATGGCACAGTAACGAGGACAGATAAGATAATAACTGTAAACGAAATAATAATATGTTCAGAAGTGTATTCTAAAATGGATGGATATTCTTCGACCCAATACGTAAAGAAATCTGATAGGAATTCCATTTATGCAACACCACTCTTCCTTTCCGTTACATTCTGCAATTCCTGAAACAATTTGTTTTTGTCCAGAATACCAATGAGTTTTTTATCTGCAGTAATGATTGGAACCGTTCCTTGTAATTCTTTTATGTTATTTAGAACACTTTCCGTCTCTTCATTTTCAGTAATCGGTGCATTAGATTGCAACAATAACTCGTGCAATTTTTTATCTTTATGAGTTAACACATCGTATAAACTGATTAGTCCAACATAACTTCCATCATCTTTTACAATAGGAATATCTGTAGATTGATGTGATATCATCATGTCCATTGCAAAATCTACCGTGCAATCATCAGATACATAGGTAAAATCCTTGCATATGAACTGATCAAGCTGTGGTAATTTTTTATCTGTTCCCAACCGCTTTTCACCGATAAAATCCTTCACAAAGTCGTTTGCGGGGTTTTCCAGTATTTCTTTTGGAGAACCTTTTTGGATAACACTGCCGTCCTTCATTAAAATAATTTGATCGGCAATTTTTATTGCTTCATCCATGTCATGCGTTACAAATATGATAGTTTTATTGATTTCCGTTTGAAGACGGAGAAGTTCATCTTGTAGTTGTTCCCTGCTAATGGGATCCAAAGCACTAAAAGGCTCATCCATCAAAATGATTGATGGCTCAGCGGCAAGTGCTCGAATTACGCCGATTCGTTGTTGCTGACCACCGCTTAATTCAGAAGGGTAGCGATGCATATAAGTCTCGGGATCAAGATTAACCATTTTCAACAATTCAATAACTCTGTTACGAATCTTTTCCTTTTCCCATTTTAATAACTTAGGGACAGTTGCTACATTATTGTAAATGGTCATATGAGGGAATAATCCGATATTTTGGATAACAAATCCCATTTTTCGGCGAAGCTCAATTGGATTTAATTGCGTAATATTTTCACCATCGATAAGAAGCTCACCATTTGTATAATCAACTAATCGATTTAATAGTTTCATAGTGGTTGTTTTTCCACAACCACTTGGACCAATAAGTACATTAATTTTTCCATCTTCAAAGTTTAAGTTAATATCTCTTAATGCTTGAAATCCATCATCATATGTTTTTTCTATGTTCTTTAATTCAATCAAATTAGTCCCCCCCTTTAGGTTGATGCTAATATATTCAGTTCGCTGTTTTTCAAAGCATAACTCACTATTATCTACTGGTAGGATTATAAGAATGCACTATTTGATCCAAACATTTTCCTTACCACATTAAACATTCACCTCACTTTATAAATTAAAGCCTACAAGTATTGGGCAGATTCATAGAATTTATTACTTTGAATAAACTGTATTTTTTTGTTTACTTTTTGAACATGTTCTATTTGTGAACGCGTTCATAATATAAATACAGTTTAATGAACATATTCTGTTTTGTCAACTTGTACAGAAAAAACTTTATATGTTTTTTATACAATATTAATAATCGAATTCAGAGAATTTATTTTTACGGGATGAGGTTGCTGATTGGATTTGAGATTAAACCTTTCTTAAGCTTATAGTCTTCTAACTGCCCACTTTGCTGGAACCTATACACTGCAATAAAGGAAAGAATGTTATCACAGCAAGAGCCTCGGGGGATATTGGTATTAAGAATCTTCAGAACCACTAAAACCGCTAAAGTTGTTCTTGATCAGGTCAATTAGTAGTCGGCTGAAAAATGATATGGCTGTTACTGATTAGAGTTCTATAACGAAATAAAATATTAAGGCTGTACAAACGACCGCTCGTGGCCATAGCACGGACATGTCTGACAACAACTATTTCAGCCACACAAACCTTGAAGGACAATCCCCTTTTGATCGAATGCAAGAAGATGGCATTACCTTCCTAATGGCAGGAGAAAATATTGCAACGGGGCAAACAAGCAGCATTTTTGCCCATCAAGGATTAATGAATTCGCTAGGTCACCGAAAAAACATCTTGAAATCAGGCTTTAAAGCACTTGCTGTTGGAGTTGCTTTTAATAAGGAATCGCGGCCCTATTATACGGAAAACTTTTTGGCGAAGTAGTTGTGGGAATGGGGCTGATCCTGGTAGATTACATTACCCTAGATGGTTTAGCGGTTACAACGTTTTCCGTAATCGCTCAAGCTCCTCTTTTTTTAAATGGGTTACTTCGTGATTAATTCAACATCCATTCCTTTTCCTAACATCTCAAGTGCCACTTTCCTGATTCCCTCTTTTTCACCAATCTCCTTCCCTTTCTCTTCATACGAAATTGGCAATTCCATGATCTTATCATAATCATCCAACTGTTTGATTTCCTTCATAACTTTTTCCTCCTGTTCATCACTTAGTGTTAAATATGTTTCAAAAAAGCCATATATTAGTCTCTGCCGTGCTGGATCCACTTCCATTCTGGCCATCATTTTTAAAAATTCTATCTTTACCTGTACTTTTCTGTCTCTGTATACCCCATTTTACTAAGTAATACCATAGCTGACGGGTTATTCGACTGAATATAGTCTCTCCAATTTTTTTGTCCAAATGCAGTGTGAAATAGCGGAATGTTAGCACGTGGATGAATGGGAAATCCATCGTAAATTCGTCTATTTCCCATTCTTCCTTATAGCTAAACACCGCAATTGGTATTATTGGTTTTCTATATTTATTATATAACAAACTATAATAACGAAACATCCGCTCATGAAAATCATCTTGCTTCTTGTTCTGTGGCTCAATGTGAACGATAATGACGGCACCAGTACCTTTTAACTTAGTTTCACCACAATGTCCAACCTTCTTGTTTTTCCTTGTATTAAATCCGTATAGACTTCTTTTGAATAAGGTTTAATAGCATGGAAATCAATAGCTTGGTGAACATCGGGGAAAAATGCTTCTAAGAATTCATCGAAAAATGTGTGGATTAATTGCTTGAATAATTGATCATGCCTGGTGTAGTTTGTGGTATTTTCTTTTACTACTGTCGTGATTGACAATTTTGCACTTCCTTTACGAGGTTTATGAAGTAGAATGAATGCGGGTTAATTCTATATTTATATTATCAGGAAAGTAAAAAAGAACAAGTGTTTTGCTGGAAATAAACTTTATGTAGCTTTAAAATAAAGTTTGATTAAAATCACCTCGGAAATCCGTACTTTACCGTTAAACATGAAAAATCCATTTTGAAAAAAAGATTGATCAAAATGAATTCTATCATTTGTTAAGTAGTATATAATTTTCATGAAAAAGTTTGATCATTTTCTACTTGTGATCTTACGCACGCCGATTGATGAAAATATAATGAGTAGACATCAATAAAAATCACCCACTTATTTCGTTCAAGTAGGTGATTTCTGCTTCCTTATGAAAAGTTTATTTACGCATGGTTTCTATAAAATTAAGCGTATTAAACCGAACAATTTTAATGCCTTTTTTGATCCCTTCACACCATGTCCGGCTTCAAGGTGTTTAAAAATGGCGCCACCAAGAACAATATTGATCATCAGCACACCAATTCTCACAATTTTTTTCCCTGATTTGGATATTATTGATATAAATAAAAATATGGAACCGTCAATTCAAGAAGGCCTGCAAACTTCATTGCCTTTCTGGATAATTTAAAGCCTTCTTTAAATTGCGTTGCAGCCTGGTCATCACCTTGCACCTTTGGCAAGCTGCTTTGAAAAAGGGTTTTTGCGACATAACCATTGGAAAAATGTTGTCGCATGTCTATTCACTCCTGAGTCTTTTGTGTATTTTCCAAACGTTTTTCCTCGTTTAATGATAGTGATAAAAAACATTAACATCATATACCATATCAAAATCATCTGCAACATCCAAAGGTATTGCTTGCAAAGTCAACACCTAAAATCAACGTCGGCTACAAAGACTTATCAAATAGCATTCTCTTGTTTTGGACTTACAAAACCCACCAAATATAATATGGAATAGACATCCATACCCATAATTAAACTGACTAATACCACAATTGTTATCACCCAAATAAGTTCTCCAAATTACTCATTTCTGCACTTCCTGAACTTAAACAATCTGGCCCTTATATGCGATGTTTGCCCGATTCTTATTAGATAATTGCGCTCCGATTGATGAGGAATCATTTACTGTATAGGAACTAATATTTCACACAAATGATTATCAATCATTTGTGAAGTATATCTTTCTACAATTGGCTGTTCCCTTATTAATAGATTGTTTTTTTCTATCTCAGAAAAAATTTTTCCCCAAAATTCACTAACAGCCTCTTTTGTATGGTCAAGGACGAAAACAGCGTATTTGCCACCTGTAAATTTACCAACTTGAGCTGGTTCTGTCACATTAAAATCATTATTTATAATAACGCTAACATCATAACGACAATCCTCTTTAGGAATAACCTCTGGGTTATCCTGAGGTATACCTAAAATTGTAGAATTATCAAATACACCATTCAACTGCGCCCACTTTTTAAAGGACTCCATTAGTTCCTTGTTTTGTTTTTCGCCATACTCACCAACGTTTCGGAAATAAGCAATCCTTGATTCGGGTATTTCTTCAATAGTTATTTTCATATTTTAAATCTCCCTTCTTAGATAAGGTAATGCGATTTAAAATGTTTTTCAAGCTCTTTTTTAAAGGATATACTCTGTAAAAGTTCCTCAACAAACTGCCCGTTCACGAAAAATGAGCGCTGATCTTTCTCCAAGAAAAGCGCCTTTAGCTGAATAATAAGCTGATTTTTTAGGTGCTTTTTTTCTTGCTAAGAGCCCCAATTATAGTACCTATCCATATCCCCAGAAATACAGTAATTGTAACATATAATATTCCTATACCATCCCAGCCACCAACAACTTCTTTACTATAAATAACGATTCCAAAAGAGATCAAACTTAATACAATAGAGATTGAGAACAAAACCTTTCTTGAAACTTTACGAGATATTAAAAAAAGGATAATAGCTGCAACAATTCCCATAAGCAATATAGGTGTCCAACCCTCTAACATTAACGCTTTCATTACATCCCCTCCTAATTAACTTTATGCTACAATCTGGCCCGATTACAGCGTGATTTTTA
>NZ_JBSVKG010000016.1:0-77533 GCF_054048505.1 Virgibacillus sp. FSP13
GTAATAAAGTTTTGTTGAGGTTGTTTCAAGGAGTGTGATTATATTGAGTAAATCAAGTAAAAGATTAAGTACATCTCTTTTCATTTTAATGGGTTTATTATTTGTGTTTTCGATGCTTTCAATAGCTTTTTCCTTTAGCAGTTTACTGAAAGATATTGTTTATGCAGCAGGATTTTTAATTGCGATTGTCCTAATAATTTTTCATAGAATTCAAGCTAAACAGGAATGAAATAACAGCAAACGGGCGCGATTCTTTAATATACGCTTTATGTAAGGTTACTGTAGGAGTTCATAGAACAAAGCTCTTTCAAAAAAGTAGTATATCTTCTGTACAGCATCATTGGTAATTAGCAACAGTTATCAAACCTGATTCAAAATGAGTATTTTTATTTAAAACTGGTTTAGTTTACAATTTTATTAGGGGTGACGAATGCGCTCGTATCGTACAATAGGTTTAATATAAATTTAAGAGGGAGGGAAATAAAAAAATGAAAGCTGTAATTCAACATGAATTCGGTGATGCTAATGTACTTTCGTATACAGATGTTGATATACCAAAAGTAGGCAAAAATGAAGTCCTGATTAGAGTAAAATATACGAGTGTAAATTATGCCGATATAAAAAAACGTTTGGGAAATAAAGGGGAAGGTAATTTTCCTTTAATGCTTGGATTAGACCTTGCCGGAACCGTTGAAAGCCCTACCAAAAATTCAATGTTTTCAAAAGGAGATCGTGTAATTGCTTTTTCAAAAAGTGGTTCATATGCGGAATATGTAATAGCAAACGAGGAATTGGTTTTTAAAATTCCAGACCATCTTTCGTTTGAAAAAGCAGCAACAATGCCAACAGTATCTATTCTGTCTTATATACTTCTGCATGAAATTGGACAAGTAAAAAAAGCAGATACAATTGTTATACATAGTGCTGCTGGTGGTGTGGGTTCTATACTCGTACAATTGGCAAAATTAGCTGGTGTAGAAAAAATTATTGGCACTGTCGGCAATGTTAATAAAGAAGATTATGTTAAGAAATTGGGAGTCGATATAGTTTGCACCTATGAAACATTTGCGGAAGAGACCTTAAAGCAAACAAACCATCAAGGTGCCAATGTTATATTCGACTCGGTTGCTGGCGAAGTTTCCAGTAGAAGCATGGATTGTTTGACGCTATATGGCACACTGGTGCAGTTTGGAAATAGCAGCGGAGAAGCCGGCACTTTTAAAACAAGCGATGTTCATAGTAGTTGCAGGAATATCAAAGGCTTTAGCTTGGGAACAACCAGAAAGCATGATCCAGCACGATTGGCTCCTATTGCTCAAAAAGCATTGGAATTATTTGCTTCAAACAAAGTTCATATTCCTATTGCACAGGTTTTCAAATTAAGTGATGCGTCTGAAGCTCATAGGTTAATTGAAAGCCGCAATTATAAAGGAAAAATTTTGATCAAAATATAAAAATATATTATTGTCAAAACGCAGTACAAAATTGAGTAAAAATACGTGATTAAGTTATTGGGGGGATATTGGTATCTTCTTCAATCGGGCGCATTTGCGGAAGATCAGACTTAGGAAATAATCAACCTTTTTTATAAAAATTGTATAATACTTCACAAAGAAACCTTTTTGATCAATACTTTTCAAAATGGTTTTTTCTATTCGCGGAAATTTGGGGTTTAAGGGGTGTTTTGATCAAACTTTATAACTTACACTAACCTGCTAAAGTGACGGGAAATAGATCACAAAAACGCATAAAGTATCCTCGCTTATCCATACTATACGTAAATATGAAATGAATAGGTGAAGAAATGGATTTATTGAGAGATTTGACGCAAGCACAAAGCGCATCAGGTTACGAAAATGAAGTCCGCCAGATTATGCAACATGAGTTGGATCAAATAAGCAATGATATTCTGTACGATCATACGGGAAGCATTTTTGGAAAAAGGGAAGGAAACCCATCCGGACCGAGTGTTATGCTTGCAGGTCACATGGACGAAGTTGCTTTCATGGTAAAAGGAATTAATCAGAATGGGTATCTTCGTTTCACCCCGCTTGGTGGTTGGTGGGACCAGGTCATGCTAGCGCAGCGTGTAACGGTAATTACAGAAAAGAAAAAATTTACAGGCGTAATTGGTTCAAAACCACCGCATTTACTACAGCCCGAGGAAAGAAAAAAGGTATTTCCGATGCGGGAAATGTATATAGATATTGGTGCTCACAGTAAAGAGCAGGTTGAAAAGTGGGGAATCCGAGTAGGGGATCCTATTGTACCAATTTGTCCGTATGAAATGATGCATGATAATGATACGGTTTTATCGAAGGCACTTGATAACCGAATTGGATGCTATATGGCCGTAGAAGCTGCGAAACAATTAAGCAGAACAGACCATCCAAATACCGTTTATGCTGGTGCGAATGTACAGGAAGAAGTTGGAATACGTGGGGCAGAAACCTCACCATACGCGGTGGATCCGGACATTGCGATTGTACTTGATGTCGGTGTTGCCCAAGACACTCCTGGCACAAGCAGTGATGATGTCGATCATCCCGAATTACGAAAGGGACCACTTGTGACTTTTCTGGATGCCTCAATGATTCCGAATATCCGTTTCCGCGATTTGGTGGTCAAAACGGCAGAAAAAAACAACATTCCCTATCAGATTGAAGTGATGACTGGTGGCGGGACAGATGCCGGAAAAATTCATATGTACAAACAAGGTGTTCCTACCATTGTTATCGGAGTGCCAATACGATATATGCACAGTCATGTATCGCTCGCTAGTAAACAAGATATTGAAAACGGCGTAAAGCTGCTAGTTGAGGTTATTAAACAGTTAAATTCAGACACGTATGCATCACTTATAAATTATAAATGAATGAGCAAAAAACCTGGTTCTGAAGAAGAACCAGGTTTTTTGTATAACGGGTTTCTGTTAGCTATCACAAATATCGGCGCGTGTGCGTGAACATCGGCGGGAAAGCAGAAACATCAGCACGAGAGCAGAAACATCGTCCCGAGAGCGGAAACATCGGCGCGAAAGCAGAAACATCGGCGCGAGAGCAGAAACACCGGTGGGAGAGCAGAAACATCGGCGCGAAAGCAGAAACATCGGCGGGAGAGCGGAAACATCGGCGCGAAAGCAGAAACATCGGCGGGAGAGCGGAAACATCGGCGCGAAAGCAGAAACATCGGCGGGAGAGCGGAAACATCGGCGCGAAAGCAGAAACATCGGCGGGAGGACAGAAACATCAGCGCGAGAACAGAAACATCGGCGCGAGCGAGGAAACATCGTCCCGAGAGCGGAAACATCGGCGCGAAAGCAGAAACATCGGCGCGAGAGCAGAAACACCGGTGGGAGAGCAGAAACATCGGCGCGAAAGCAGAAACATCGGCGCGAGAACAGAAACATCGGCGCGAAAGCAGAAACATCGGCGGGAGAGCGGAAACATCGGCGCGAAAGCAGAAACATCAGCGCGAAAGCAGAAACATCGGCGCGAGAGCAGAAACATCAGCGCGAGAGCAGAAACATCGGCGCGAAAGCAGAAATATCAGCCCGAGCGCGGGATAGGTAACGGCATCCTTTAGATTTTCGCACGTCCTTTTTGACCCTCATAAATACCGCCTTCGTAAAAAGCAAATCAAAAAGGTAAGACACTTGCCAAGTATAGTTATCTGAAATAAAATAAAAGATAGAAAATTCAGTTCAAATAGTCAGCAAAATCATTTAAGGAGTGGGGAAATGAATTCAAAAGTAAATGATGAGCTTACAAGTCTGTTGCAACGTGCAAGAAGGAATACACTGGGAGATCTGCTGGCCAGAACGCGGGATCGGACACCGGAAAAGTTTGCAATTAAATATGAGGATAAGCATCTGACGTATGCGGAATTGGATGATCTGGTAAATCAAACAGCACGGGCATTTTTACAAAAAGGGATGCAAAAAGGGGAAATGATTACGGTCATGTCCAAAAACAGTTTGGATTTCGTTGTCGTCAATTTTGCTTTAGCACGGATTGGAGCAGTAATGATTCCGATTAATTACATGCTGACGGAAGAAGACATTCGGTATATTGTTGAACATGCCGAAGTGACTGGATTCATTGCATCGGCGGAATATGCCCCTGTACTAGACGAGGCGGCAGGTAATGCAGACATTGTTCATCGCTACTTAATGGATTTACAAGCTGCGTATGTGCCGATAAATGAACTTTCCTCTTGGCGGCTCTTGTCTGTTATCCGAGATGGAATATCAACGGATTTTGTAGAGACTGATATTACAGACGATACATTAGCTCACGTGCTATACACAAGTGGTACAGAATCCCGACCAAAAGGGGTGATGCTGACACATAAATCGTTAGTGAGTGAATATGTCAGTTGTATTGTTGATGGAAAAATGGAAGCGCGCGATATTGCCATTCATGCCCTGCCACTCTATCACAGTGCACAACTCCATGTGTTTTTAGGACCAAGTGTTTATGTCGGTTCTAGTGGAATTGTTCTTGGTGCGGCTAGTCCAGAACTTATTTTGCAAACGATTGAAGAAGAAGGGGCAACACAGCTGTTTGCGCCGCCAACTGTCTGGATTGCACTTTTGCGCCATCCTGATTTTGATAAGCGAGATTTATCGACGTTGGAAAAATGTTATTATGGGGCCGCGATTATGCCCCGGGAAATTTTAAAAGAATTAGCTGAACGATTACCGAATGCTCGTTTTTGGAATTTTTACGGTCAAACAGAAGTAGCCCCGCTTGCAACAGCCTTGCAGCCGGAAGACCAACTCCGCAAATTGGGTTCAGCCGGAACTGCATCCTTAAATGTGCAAACGAAAATTGTTGACGAGAACGATAAGGAAGTAGCTCGTGGCGAGATTGGTGAAATCGTCCATCGCACTCCACACGCGATGAAAGGCTATTTACATGATCCTGAGAAAACTGCCGAAGCATTCCGAGGCGGATGGTTTCATAGTGGTGATCTCGGTGTGATGGATGAAGATGGTTATGTAACCATAATTGATCGAAAAAAGGATATGATTAATACTGGCGGTGTAAATGTTTCCAGTCGAGAAGTAGAAGAAATGATTTATCAATTGGACGGGGTGTCTGAAGTCGCAGTCGTGGGAATACCTGATGCTTACTGGATTGAGGCTGTTACAGCAATTATTGTGCCAAAAACAGGGGCAAATCTGACAAAAGAAACTGTCCTCGAATTTTGTAAAGCCAATTTATCCACATTCAAGGCACCAAAGTATGTAGATTTTGCAGAAACGCTTCCAAAAAATCCGAGCGGGAAAGTATTGAAACGGTCATTGAGAGATCAGTATGATGGTCTTGGGTCGAAATAGCGACGGGATGGTAAATGAGTGCTTATCGGGGTTATTTTAGGGAAATCAAATATCTATCCATACACACGTTATTTCATTTTTGTAATAGCGTGTGTTTTCTGCAAGGGTGAGGCATTCTAAATTATAATGTTCAGTAAATGCTTTTTCTTATTCAATTAGCGGGGTTTCAATATTGATATATCAGGCTAACCCCCGTCAAGAAAGCTCTCCTGTGATATAATAAGTTTAATAAGTATACAAATGGAGGAGATTTGCATGAGTCTTCCCGAGGAAAAGAAAGTAAGTGTCGAAACCTTTTATAAAATGCGAGAAGAGACAGATCACTTATTGGAATTTGCTGATGGAATTGTTTTTATGTCACCATCTCCCTCGACACGGCATCAACAGGTTTCCGCCAGGCTACAGGCAAAATTGTTTAACTTTCTTGACGGCGGAAAATGCCAAGTGTTCAGTGCCCCTTATGATATTCATCTGCATAGAGATGACCTGGACGATACGAAAATATTCATACCGGATTTATCCGTTATTTGTGATGTTGAAGGACTGGAAGAAAACAGGTTTGTCGGAGTGCCTGAAATGATAGTTGAAATTCTTAGTCCATCCAACCAAAGTCATGATCTTGTAACAAAACTGGAAGCTTATATGAAATACGGTGTGAAAGAATACTGGGTGGTCAACCCGATGCTGCATGCGATTCAAGTATATGCTTTAACAGATAAGCAGGTTTATCAACAAGTAGACATATTAAAGAGTGAAGGTGTAATGAAATCTACTGTATTGAAAGGGTTTCAGGTTGATTTGGGAGAAATTTTTCGATGATTATCAGGATAACTAAAAAGACCCAAATAGACAAAACTCATCAAGAGGAAATAATCACTTAAGGAAGGGAATCCCTCAAATGCTTGGCTGAAGCTGATGAGGGATTATTATTTTCTTTTATGAGTGTATTTTATTTTGGTAGGGCTTCATCAATATGTAAATAGGGCTTTAATTTTTGTAGTTCATGCTCCGGTAATGCCGCTTCTATCATGGGAAAGAGAACGCGCTCTTCTTTTCTAATGTGTGTATCTAAAAGCTCTCCAAGGTTATTCATTAAGGAAACAAGATTATTTTCATATGTAACAATTTGATGTACATGTGATCGGATGGTTACATGTTCCAACAACATTTCGGTTATCTCAGGTTGCTCAATAGACGCATATTGTACATAAACAGGTAGCAGAATCTCCTCTTCATCCCGAAAATGCTGATTACCATCCTTTTCCCAAAAATACGCAAGCTCACTTTTCAATTCATCCACGGTCATCTTACTTTTTTCTGTCCCGATTCGTTTCAATTTTAATGCTAAAACTAATGCATGGTGATGATGGTGTGAAAGTGGATATAACGACTCGTGCCGCTTCATCCCTTTATTGTGTTTAGCCATATCTAAATCCCTTTAAAAAATTATTTTATTACTAAGTCTAGTATACATCTTTCCATTAATACAAAATACCTACATAAATCTTGAAATGAGCATGATGATGTTATCAATAATCAACTCCAAGTGCTACAAGGTACACAAACAAGTACAGCAGAACAAGGTTGGTTTTTAGAATATAAACCTCACAAATTTGCAACACTAATTACAGGAGGTGTCTTCAATGAGTGAAAAGGAAAATAATTGGAAAAAACGAAGACCGGATTCTAGTGTGAACCCACAAGGCCTTACAGAAGATGAAGCAAATCAAAGGCCAAAGTCACAACTGGAACAACGGGCTAAAAAGCGAAACACAAAAATTTAACATTGGAATTTTCGCTAAGAAGGTGAGTCAAATCGACCATACATTAGATTATTTGCGTGAATCATTATCAAACTATATGGAAAATGATTTATGCCAACAAATTTATGAAAAAATGGAATCAGGGAATTATGATGGCGAAGAGGAGTTTGTTCGCGATTTGGATGATGATGAAATGTCATATTTGAACGCTATGTTGGAAAGAGAAATAAATTACGCAAAAAATGTCCAAAATGATAGCAGAGTAAAGGAACTGAATGAGGTCTATGAATTGTTAGTACTTTAACTACATCGAATGACCTAAACATGTTTTTAAATAAAATGGGTAAAAATACCATTGAAATATCCTGCATGAAGATGTACTATATAAATACAAGCTACGATGTTCGTAATCATAATAAGTTTTAACCTCTAATGTGATAATAGGGAGTTTTAGATCGGAACTCTAATGTCGGGCCGCCCAGAGCGGAAGACAGGAAGGTTTCTGCAAACACCCACTTTGTGAAGTGGTGGTTTAAAACTTTTTATATAACAATTACGGCACTTGTGGCTGTTAACTACAACTATGACAGACCAGTTTCTATTTAGGAACTGGTCTTTTTACATACAAAACATCCATGAATATAAGCTCTCAACCATGGATGAAAAAACTTTTTCACAAAAAAAGAGATCATGCCACTACTGGTCATGATCTCTTTTCGATTAAGCTGTTTTCAACGTGATTCCAATACTCTCTAGTTTTCTTTTTGACTCTTCGCTTGCAGGTCGGTAGCCTTTTTCAATAAGTTCTTTTATGTAGATTTTGTTATAAATGAATGAAAAAATGATGGAAACAACCCATGTACCCATACCTGCTGTTATGATTGCAACGGCTACTGCAGCAACGAACATAATAGCGGCCCATTTCAGATCTCCTCTAAATAATGCAGGGAAAAAACCAAAAAAGAATGTAGTCCAACTAAAGCCAACTTTAACCTCTTTAAATAATCCAATTTCATTTTCGAGACTTGCCTTCATTATTTTCACCTCCTAAAAATCAACTATAACCTGTAACATCAATTGAGCATATTACATGTATAGTTAAATTATACTACATTTTTCATATATCGTTAATACATAGTAAGATATTTACCGAAAAGTCGTATAAGTAAAACTTTACACTATTAATTACAAAAAAGTATTATACATCCTGTTTTCGTAGCGATAAGATAAATATATAGAGAAGAGGAGGAAGTTATATGTCGTTTCAAATTGATAAAATTGACCATGTACAGCTTGCAGCACCAATTGGTGGGGAAGATCGTGCGAGAACGTTTTTTCAAGGATTATTGGGCTTTGAAGAAGTGGTCAAACCGGAATCTTTGCAAAAACGTGGAGGGGTTTGGTTCCGAATTGGTTCCATTCACTTGCATATTGGGATAGAAGAAAATTTTCACCCTGCCGAAAAAGCACATCCAGCATTTCAGGTTAAGAATATTGAAGCGATGAAAGTGTATTTGCGTATGCGTAATGTGACATTTACGGAGGATGAAAATCTTCCAAAAGCGAATCGTTTCTATCTTCATGATCCATTTGGGAATCGGTTAGAGTTTTTAGAATGGCTGGATGAATAACATGCTAGAAACGAAAAGACGAACGCTATTTTAGATATTAAAGTATAAAATTTGTAGCTGTATGAATCCTTTTTTAGGAAGAGCCACGTCCAGCTCCAGCGCCCAGCGGCTATTGTGCTTCCTTCACCTTCGTACGATAAGTTAACATCGGTTCGCTTCCAGCTCACCGTGTTTCCTTTATCTCCTACGGTTCAGTCCAGCACATACGCCGCTAACCGGGCGCTTGCGCTTTTGTTCTCTTTTCGTTTCCCCTCCAAGTAAGGCCTTTTTCAATCATTTCCTGATACTTTTGCGTAATTAATTTCCTTTTTTCGTTGTCCTATTGCAGATACAACACTATGTAAAATCATTCCCACAACTACAAGCGCCATCCCGGCGAATGAAATCGGGCTTGGCAGTGGTGCATTTAGTATGAGTAACTCCCCAAACAAGGCAAAAACAACTTCACCAGATTGTGTCGCTTCAACAGCAGCTAGTTTTTGATTATCATGGTTGACCAGTTCCGTTGCATAGAAAAATAATACGGTAGCGATGATTCCAGAAGATACTGCCACAATAAACGTTTGCAAAATTTGACTTGAGCTCGGTAGTCCTTGGGTAGTCAGCCCATAGATCGATAAAATTATCCAAAATGGCATACTCGAAATTGTCATACCAAGGATTCGTTGAAATGTATTTAAGTCACCGTTTACGACCTGCATCATTTTCCGATTGCCAAGTGGATAACTAAACGCCGAAACGATTAAAGGGATGACACATAGTATAACGCTTGTAACCGAGACAGAAGATGCGTGTTCCATCTGCATAATAAAAACCCCTGCTAGTATGACTAGTGAAATGAAGACACTCTGAATTGGAATGCGCTGTTTCTTCTGTTTATTTAAAAATGGTACAAGCAAAGACCCGGCGATAATGGTGATTTGAAATGTTGCTGCAACAAGCCAACCCGGGCCATAAATAGTCGCAAATGTAAGTGGTGCATAAAACAATCCAAATCCAACCGTGCTCCAAATCGTCCATGCGAAAGGCTGTTTTTTTATGTGCGTGATGACTGGTTTTAAATTTTTTTGATAGCCAACGATGATGAAAAGCATTGGCAGCATAAATAGAAACCGAAGTGAAGCGCTCCAGGCCCAGCTTCCACCCTCCAGTTCCATCGATCGATTTAGAATAAATGTTACGGAAAAAAATAAGGCCGCCAAGATACCGATACCTGTTGCTTTCATTGTCTCACTCCAAATTCTTGTAAGTATGTTTATGAATAAGCATACCAGAAAGGAAATAAGAATTGTTGAAATTTTTCATGAAAATCACAATCGCTAGCATATAATTATATCGAACTATTACATTTGAAGGGGGACGGAACATGGGTGTCAAATTAATAAAAATTTCGGTTGTATATTTTATGATTGGGATTTCTTTTGGACTATATATGTCCGCTATGCATGTATTTTCTATGACAACCGTACATGTTCATGTGAATTTACTTGGTTGGATGTCGCTTGGTATTGCTGGTATTTTTTATGTGCTATTTCCCCAACTTGCCGAAACAACTGCTGCAAAGGCCCACTTTTGGCTGCATAACATTGGTCTGCCGGTTATGATGATTAGTATTGCTTTGGCAATTTTAGGTGCAGGGTCAGTATTTTTCCCAATTGCTACGATTGGAGGGGCACTTACAGTTATTGGAATCTTTTGTTTTGGGTATAATGTGTTGCGAAATTTAGGAAGTGTAGCTGGTAAATAGGGACGATAATTAGTAATGAAATAGTACGTGATTGAAGGATTTTTGCTGTTGCAGAAATCCTTTTAGTGTGTGTTCAAAAAGTTGCCAAATTAGAAGCAAGGTCGACTAAGTTCGTCACGTCAATAGCCAACGTCGACACTAGCACGTCCTCGAAAAAGAGATACACTTTTTCTTCGTGCGATGTATCGCTGTCGTAGCCTTCCTTGTCCTGTGCGTCGAAGGTCGAGGCGGCGTAGCTTTGAACACCGGAGTGTACATAAATTGGTACATGAGGAGCAAAAAAGCAAGCCAACGAAGAGATTCGCCGCTTATTATTTGGTGACTGAACAACCTCTTTTAATATTTTTTTTGATCATTAATGTCTGCTATAATTTGGTTAGGAAATTGTATGAAGAAAGGGTGGAAGCTTGCGGCAATTTTTATTAATTTTTGGTGTGCTTTTCTTATTAATGGGATGTAGTCCGGAAAAGGAATATTACATGTCTATGACCGGTGACAGTGATAGCTGGCGGATCGAGAATTATCAAATCAAAATAACGGCGGATTCGTTTAAAGCTGGAAACGGAGAATTGTTTATGAAGAGGAATGACGAATATAAGACTGATTCTTTTTCAATCGAAGCTCATGCTGTTATAAATAATAATGATAAAGTGATTAGTCGATTTAGCTCATCGGCTTATGCTGGTGATGGGATGAATATCGCGGGAAAGCAGGATACTGGAGAAATTGAGAGCGGTGCTTACATAAATGAAGATGGGGATCCGATCACATTGGATGACATCAGCAATGTGTATGTCATAGTTGAATGGTGGGATCAGGGCAAAGAAAGGGACATGAAGGAACGTATTGATTTATATGATGCAACCGATCGTATTGGAAGCGTTGAAAATAGAAAATAACCATACAATGACACGGTTGATCATGGAATGTAAGAAACATGTGGAAATCATCGTAAGTTTAAGGAGATGAAGTAATGAAAACAGAGAAAAATAAAATGATAGATGGAGAATTGTACAATCCAGCTGATCCAGAATTAGTCAATGAAAAAAGCAATGCACGAAGGCTTACCCGATTATTTAATCAGGCACTAAGGTAGGGTTAATGTATGATAAGGAAAAATAGAAATGTATTATTTCAACTATTTTTCCCTTTTGATCTAAACCATAGAAAAAGCTTTGTAAACCAATATGCAATAAGAGAAACTGCAACATCAATGAGGAACAAGTATGTTAGATTCATACCTTTATCTACTTTTAAAAGGCCGAACGCCAAACAGAACGAACCAAAACCATATGCAAAGACAAGAGCTCCAATAATCGCAAAAACATAAAAATTCTTCTTGTGGTTCATACAATATTGATACAATAGCATGAACGTTATCGGCAATAAAATAGCTGCTATGTTAACACCTGTTGGAATAATGTAAGTAAGGCTATGTGGATAAACGAAATAGTTAGCCGATGATAAACTACTACCTATATTTATCCAGATTACGTGAATGGTATAACCGAAAAAGCAAATTTCGAATAATCGTTTCTTGTCTATTAGGAAATATAGAATTATAAGCGGGATTATTACGCTTGCAATATTGAACCAAAAGTACCATGTATCAACACCAGAAAATGCATGCCAATAATCACTTATTAGTTTTTGTAGTTGGTCTTTTTGTTCGTAGATTTTGTCATATAGTTGCTTTTCGCTCATCGTATAATCCTCCAGAACTGCGATATTACTATGTCATGTAGTATTTGGTTTAACCTTATATTTATGCACTGATTAAAAACGAGCCCAGATTTGTTCTAAGCTCGTTTTGTTAAAGGGATTTCCATTATTTTATTTTAATCACAATTTTTCCCTTTGCATGATGTGACTCGCTAAGTTCATGGGCTAGCCGCAATCCATCCTGGTTAAATGGGAAGGTGTGCCCAATATTTGCTTTTACTTTTCCTTTTTCTAAAAGTTCACCGAGTTCAGCGAGTTGCTTGCCATCTGGTTCTAACCAGAGAAAGCCTGCTGATATCTCTTTCGACGCAGCCAATTTCTCATCTGGCGGTTGAGCAATCGACACTAATTTCCCGCCTTGTTTTAAGACGTCAAAACTCTTCTCTTGAATGGCGCCTCCCATGGTGTCGACAACAATATCGTAATCTTTGAGAATCTCTTCAAAATTTTCTTCCTTATAATTAATAAATTTATCCACACCGAGTTCGTTTAGAAATGCTTCGTTTTTCCCGCTTGCTGTTGACGCTACATATGCTCCGAAATGTTTGGCAATTTGAATCGCAAAACTGCCAACGCCGCCTGAGCCTGCATGAATGAGAACCTTGTCGCCAGCTTTTATTTTAGAAAAATCGACAAGACATTGCCATGCTGTTAATCCGGCCAGTGGAACTACAGCTGCTTCTTCATAACTTATATTTTCCGGAATTTTTGCCACCAAATTCTCATCGACTGCTGTGTATTCTGCATATGTTCCATTGGGTGTTGTAGCCGGTCTTGCAAATACTCGATCACCGACATGAAAATTGGTAACATCAGAGCCGGCTTTCTGGATAATTCCAGCTGCATCCCATCCTAAAATGATCGGAAACTCGAATGGTTCCCTTTCTTTTAAATATCCCTCGCGCAATTTCCAATCGATTGGGTTGATTGATGTGGCATACAGCTCGATGAGTACCTGATTGGGCTTAATGTCCGGCAATGGTACATCCCGCTCGATTAAATTGTCCGCTGATCCATATTGGTCTATTACAATTGCTCGCATTAAAAAACCTTCCTTCTGCGTTAAATGTCGAAAAAATGGGTATACCGTAATTAGAAGAATACACATCATATATTTTCCCGTATTTCATTTTTCTAATCTTATGTAGTATGCTGTCCTTTAGATGAGGTGATGAGATGCAAGAAAAGTTGAACTCGCTTCCGCCGATTGTAGGAGAGAATGCGAAATTGCTTATTTTGGGGTCGATGCCTAGTAAGCTGTCATTAGAAAATCAGGAATATTACGGTAATCCGCGCAACCATTTTTGGAGCATTTTGTATGCATTGTTCAATCAAGAGCCAATTGAAGATTACGATGAAAAAATTGCCTTTATTAAACAGCATCAGATAGCTTTATGGGATTCAATCGGTACGTGTTTTCGTGAAGGAAGTTTGGATTCAAGGATTACGGACGAAGAACCAAATGATATTATTGGTTTGCTGAAGAAGCAGCCAAATATTCGGTTGATTGCTTGTAATGGCACAAAATCATTCCAGACGTTTATGGAATATTTTAATGGAGTGAATTTAACTGGCATTGATGTGATCAAATTGCCGTCAACGAGTCCTATACCAGGGCGTTACACGAAATCATTTGATGGTAAAGTGGAAGAATGGAGAAGAATTTTAGCCTACCTATAAAATGAAGTCTAAAAATTTTGATTTATTTGTGTTTTAGTATGTATTTTATAGTATAATAAGCATAGATAGAAATAATTAGATTAACAGCGTGGGGAATTTAAATATAGATATAATTGCTCAAATTTGATCGGTTTAAATTTTTAGTTGTTTTTTTTGAAGGATCAGAATAGAATAAAAAGGTGAGTCGCAAGCGGCAACTTGCGACTCAGACAGTTATCCGCAGAGTGCGGCGACTTTGTTATAGGGAATTAAAAAAGTAATTATCCCGTTAACGCCATCGACAGGGTGATTACTTTTTTTCTCGGCTGTTGACAATTAACAATACAAGAGTTGAGAACATCAACATCAACTCAATAGCTTTTTCGATTGGAATCAATTGCTTCAGCCCCTTTCCTAGGGGATAAAAGCCGCCGATTAAAGAAGCTTCCCTATGCAGCCTCAGTGAAGCTCACCCTGCATTACCTGTCCTCACCATTATACAATAAAATAATTGGAAAAGGTTGTAATTATTTGAAAATGGTACAATTTTCACAGAAATCCGTATATTTGTATTAAAGCCCTTCTTTTTACTCATCATCAGTTTATTTCCAAACCGAAGCTTGTTCCATCGTGTTATTATCCACAATCATTTCCTGCCTAAATAAAAACAAGTAAGATCATGTGATTTGAATATGTTTGCTTCCATCATGTTTATATTTCCGATAAAAATCAATCATAGGTTCGATCGTATCTTTGAAATCGGGACACACAATATCCGATCCCTTTTAATCGGCAACAGCTTGTGAACAGTCATAGGAAGAATGAATCGTAAAATAATCCATTGATTCCTTTTCAACTTTAAGCCATTTACGAGTTGGGGCAAATGCTAATGATGCCTTGGCAAGTGAGAGTGGAATTTGTCCCCTAGGTGTTTTGCCTAAGTAGTGTTCGGTTAGCATTTTGTATAGTTCCCTCATTTTATAAGGCTTTGGATCAGTTAGGTGATAGGTTTTCCCCACCCCAATTGGTGCAATTGCTAAATAACTTGTTGCTTGTAAAACATAATCCGCTGGTACGAAATTTCCTTCTGGCTGCCCGTCACCAAGGTATGGAATGACGGGAAGGAAACTTAGGTTATCAAGAAAATTGAGCATAAAATAAAGCCCATCGAATTTAATCGTGTGACCTGTCTGGGAATTTCCTTTTACAATCCCGGGACGAATAATTGTTGTCGGTACAACTTTTTTTAACCCATCCACAAGTAATTCTGCTTCATACTTTGTTTTTTCATAATGATTTTTAAACGTTTGACCTTCAACAAGCTCATGCTCGTAAATACGGCCTTCACGAGCTCCAGAAACATAGGCAGTACTAAAATAAATATAGCGTTTGAGTCTGATTAGTGTTTGGACCCAATCATTCATATGCTGTGTGCCGTTCACGTTGACATTATAGGCAAGATCCTTTGGCACAGCCAGGTCATAAATAGCTGCCAGGTGGAAAACATGTGTTACCGATTGCTGCAATGTGTGGTCGACATCCTCTTTAAGAGCTAAGCTGGGTTTGGTAATGTCACCTGTAACAATCGTAAACAAGTCTTGATCCAAATCTTGATTTTTTGCAAAGCGGGTAATTTTTTCTGTTGCGTTATCTTTGAGTTTTGGTAAAACAAGTAAGTAGATATGGTCGATGTTGTGATCATGATCATCGATGAGTTGTTTGATCAAACTAGATGCTAGAAATCCTGGATAACCAGTAAGAAGATAGGTATGTTTCAAATGAGCAACTCCAATCTCTTAAATGTATTTTCTTCATTATACCATTATCAAGTGAATCTTTAAAAAATTCACTTGATTTTTAAAATGTTTTTCCGTATACTAATTTTAACATTTAAGCAATGATATCTTCCTATAAACGTTGATGAGGGAAAGTAGGATTTCGATATTTTGTCCAGAGAACTTCGATAGCTGAGAAGAAGTGAAAATTCGAATCTGAACAATGGCCTCTGAGTTTCGCACTGAACGTATCATTTTTTTGGTATTAGTAGGTTCCGACGAGATCTGGTACTCGTTATCCAAACCAAAGTATGGAAGCTTTTCGTCTTTTATACTTGTAGAGATTGTATGTGTGAGCATGCAATGAAATAAGGTGGTACCACGTTACAATAAACCACGTCCTTATCATTTAATTGATGAGGACGTTTTTTAAGTTAGGTAAAAAAGCATAAAATCTGGCTCTAATTTGCTTCCGGCATGATGAGCCACGTCCAGCTACAGCGCCCAGCGACTAGCGAGACTTCCCTCACCTCCGTACGATAAGTCAACATCGGTTCGCTTACGCTCACCGTGTTTCCTTTATCCCCTACGGCTCAGTCCAGTCCGTACGTCACTAAACAGGCGCTTGCGCTTTTGATCTTAAAAATAGGGGGAAAACAACATGAGTAAAAATATAGTTTTTCAAACAGACTTTGGTACGAGTGACGGTGCGGTCTCTGCTATGTATGGCGTAGCGATTTCAGTCGATCCAGCACTTAGAATTTTTGATTTAACCCACGATATTCCGCAATTCAATATATGGGAAGGATCCTATCGTCTGTACCAAACGATCTCTTATTGGCCTGAGGAAACAGTATTTGTATCGGTGGTTGATCCTGGAGTCGGATCGGAGCGATTAAGTATTGTCGTAAAAACGGCTGAGAATCAATATATCGTAACACCTGATAATGGAACATTAACACATATTAAGAAAAATATAGGAATTGTGGAGGCCAGAATTATTGATGAAAAAGTGAACCGGTTACCAAGATCAGGTGAATCGTATACATTCCATGGACGTGATGTTTACGCATATACTGGAGCACGACTCGCTGCGAATGTGATATCTTTTGCTGAGGTGGGTCCGGTTATTGATGTGGAGGATATAATTGAATTGACGATCACCGAACCAAGTGTCACTCAAGATGTAGTCACCGGTATCATTGATATTCTCGATGTACGATTTGGAAATATATGGACAAACATTTCTCGTGAGCTTTTCCAACAGGCAGGGATAACATATGGGGATTCATTAGAAGTTACTATTGCAAATCATATGAATCAAGTATACAAAAATAGGATGACGTTTGGCCGGTCATTTGCTGATAGTCGCCTTGGTGAACCATTGCTTTACGTGAATTCGCTAGACAAGTTAGGCGTTGCTATAAATCAGGGCTCATTTGCCAAAGCGTATCATATTGAAACAGGAGCTAATTGGAGAATAACGATCCGGAGGGCTATTGAAAGTCAAGTATAATTTAATTGAGCTAGTAACCAAAAAACTGGATAAATCGTTTTCATGTGAAGTTTTATTACTGAAGTAGCAGGGCTGAAGGAAGGTGAACTAGGGGTGTGAAAAATTTTTGGTTACGTTTTTTGATTTTTTGTTTACTGTGGGTATTGATGATCTATCAGGAAAGTGAAAAGATTCCCATCAGTATTTTTGTATTTACTGTTGCAGTAGGAATTTATTTTTTCTTATCGATTAAGAAAGGACAATTTGTTTTATATTTGAGTTTATCTAGCGTTATTATTCTTCATGATTTTCTCATTGTAAATGAAAATACATACAGTTTTTTGCTACTTCTATTTTTAGCGATCATTTCTGCATTCGGTCTAAGTGAAAAACAACTTATTATCTATTTGGTTATTAACCTAGGACTATCTTTAATTATGAGTACTGTCCATATGGATGAATTTGTTGAAATGGTGGGGGTTAGTATTTTCTTTTATTTTTTAGTCTGGTCGTTAAATCGTATGGTACAAATAAGAAACGAGCAAAAGGGAACGTATGGACAGCTTTTAGGTGAGTACCGGCAACTAAAACGCATGAATTTAGTTGCTGAAAATGATGCTCGCTTAGAAGAACGGACGAAAATAGCACGGGACATTCACGATTCCGTTGGGCATCGTTTGACGGCATTGATTATGAAGCTGCAAATGTTGGCCATTCAAAATGGTGATACGAATTATCATGAATTAAAACAAATGGCGCAGGATAGTTTAGCGGAAACCCGTCAGGCAGTAAAAGCTCTTCAGACAGAAGAAAATGAGGGAATTGCAACAGTTGTGCATTTAATTCGCAAACTGGAAGCGGAAAGTCATATTCTGGTGCAATTTACCACGAAACAAGGCGTGTTGTCGGTAGCACTCACCAATGAAAAAAGTGTTGCTTTATACCGTGCGATCCAGGAGGCATTAACAAACGCAATGCGCCATGCACAATCGCGGGAAGTACACATTATTTTAGGAAGATCAGCAGATGGTGCAATTTCTTTTGAAGTAAAGAATCCAATTTTTGCTGCTCAACCGTTTACATTTGGGTTCGGGCTTACAAATATGAAGAAAAGGGTTGAAAATGTTGGCGGAAATCTAGAAGTTTATCAGACAGAAAATCAATTTGTCGTGAGCGGGAGAGTTCCGAGCAAGTAAGGAGAGGTAGTATGCTGCGGGTATTATTAGTTGAGGATCAGGCAATTGTTCGGCAAGGGTTAAAAGTAATTTTGGAGCAAGATGAAGAGATTACGGTGACACACGAAGCGGAAAATGGACAGGAAGCACTGGCTGTTTTGGAAAAACACTTGATAGATTTTGTCATGATGGACGTCAGGATGCCAGTCATGAACGGGATCGAAGCAACAAGACGAATAAAGGCACAGTGGCCAGATATAAAAATATTGATCTTAACAACGTTTAATGATGATGAATATGCAGTGCAGGCGTTAAAGGAAGGTGCCAATGGATTCTTGTTGAAAACATCCGAATCTGAAAAATTAATTGACGCTGTACATAGTTGTATGAAAGGTGGATTGACGATTCATGATGAGGTGGCGGCAAAAGTGTTGCCTCGCTTGTTACAGCAAACGAAGCCTGCTGGTGCTGATTTTAGGCTTTCTCCCCGTGAATTAGCGATTACTAAACTAATAGGAGAAGGGATGACGAACAAGGAAATTGCTGAACAATTATATTTGTCAATCGGTACAGTGAAAAATCATCTCACACAAATATTGCAAAAGACTGGAATGCGCGATCGTACACAGTTAGCGATATATGCGGTGAAACATGATATCTATGAATCTTAAAAACTTCCTGCTTAGGTGGGAAGTTTTTTTGCGATGAGATACTGGTAGCGGGATTGACATTTGCCTGAAATATAACTACTTCAACCCGAAAGCTAAAAACGTCAACCATCCACAGCAAACATGACTTGAGTCACCCCATCAATCCAAATCTAGTGACTTCCGTTAGTATTGTGCTGAAACAAAGCATCGTAAACTATAGATATAGGAGGCGAACACCATGCTTGAATTAGTTGATCTATCTAAAAAATTTAAACAGTTTTATGCTGTGAAAAATTTAAATATGTTTATTGAAAAAGGTGAAATTGTTGGTTTACTTGGACCAAATGGGGCAGGAAAGTCAACTGCTATTTCGATGTTATCATCGTTAACCGAACCGACAACTGGTGATGTACGATTTCATAACAAAAGTATCATTAAAAGCCCGGCACCATTAAGAAAAGTGATTGGTATCGTTCCACAGGAGATTGCGCTCTATGATGATTTGACAGCTGAAGAAAACTTGCAATTTTTTGGCCGGATTTATCGGTTGAAGGGTGCCAAACTGAAACAAAAAATGGATGAAGTATTAGAACAGATTGGCTTAACCGACAGAAGGAAAGAGGTTGTGAAGAAATTTTCAGGTGGGATGAAACGGCGACTGAATATAGGTGTGGCGCTGTTGCACAATCCTGAGCTTATTATTATGGATGAACCGACTGTTGGGATCGACCCGCAGTCAAGAAATTACATCCTGGAAACGGTGAAACGTCTAAATGAAGAAAAGCAGATGACGGTACTCTATACAAGTCATTATATGGAAGAAGTTGAGTTTCTTTGTGATCGAATTTACATCATGGATAAGGGTAACTTGATTGCATCTGGAACGAAAGAAGAAATCAAACGGATACTTTCTTCAGAAAAAACAATTGTCATTAAAGTAGACCGATTAAATGATCCATTCCTTGATGCACTAAAACAAGAGCCGACGATCAACAGGGTAACAGCAGGGGATAAAACAGTGACTGTGATGGTACCAAAAGAGATTAATATTTTTCGGAAACTATTAAAACTGGCTGAAGGTGCGGAAATCGAATTAAATTCTGTTGATATCAAGACACCTACTCTTGAGGATGTCTTTTTGCATCTTACTGGGCGGGCACTTAGGGATTAGAGGTGAGAAGAAATGATTTGGTCAATTGTAAAGAAACAAGGATTGATTTTACTTAGAAATCCACAGCAGCTTCTTTTATTAATCGGACTCCCCATTCTTTTGATCGCTATTTTAGGTGCCTCGCTAAGCAGTTTTATGAACGGAGGTACCGTGTCCATTGATGCGAAAGTTGCTTTTATTGAGCATGGAAACAATGATAAGCAAGTGGAACAATTCCTTCAAGAAGTCGAGCATCGCTCACTCCCTGAAAAACAAAAAGCGGCTATCAGTGCAAATGCTTCACAGATTAACCCAGTCAAAACATTGAAGAAAGAAATTTTTGGAAGTGAGGAATTAAGCGACGTCATACAATTGGAGAGAGTGAAACCGTCCGAGAAGCAGAAAATTATTCATGATGATGCATATGCAGCAGTTATTGAGGTTCCGAAAAACTTTACCTATGACACGTTACGTCATATTTTTCTAGAAGAAGATACACCTGGAACATTACAAGTTTATGAGAATGAAGGCAAGTCACTTGGTTCGAATGCTGTAAAAAATATTGTGCAGCAATATCAGGAGCAATTAACGCTTTTAACATTTGCTGGGAAAAAGAGTGCGGACTCCGGGGCATTACAAGTAGAACCGGGTTTAATTAAAGGAGAAGTCGTTTCATTACATCAAAAAAGTCCCGTTACAGCTAAGGAATACTATGCAGTTGGTATGGCTGTGATGAATGTACTTTTTCTAGCCTCAACGATTGGATCGTTTGCATTTTTGGAAAGAAAGCTACATGTATTTAATCGTATTATCCTCGCAGGTGTTTCCAGATGGATTTATTTTGCTGGAATTTTTATCGCAGGTGTTATTTTTAGTTTTATTCATTTATTGATTGTATTTGGTTTCTCTTGGCTGGTTTATGGTGTTGCATGGTCTAATTTACTTGGCTTCTTTGCCGTTACATTTGGACTGGCACTTGCGGTTGGTGGATTATCGGTACTGCTCACAGCAATCAGTTTTCGGATAAAGACAGAAATCATTACCAACTTTTTTTCATCTATTATTGTGACAATATTTGCTTTTCTCGGTGGAAGCTTTTTCCCGATTGGCGAATTATCAAAAATGATTCAATTTCTTGGGAATCTCACACCAAATGGAGCTGGAATGACAGCATATTTAAGTATTTTACGAGGTGATGGGGTAACACAGGTGCTTGATTATCTTGTATTCTTAGTTATTTTCGCGATTACCCTGGTTGTGATCGCCGCATTCAGTTTCCCAAAAAGGGGGCAAACGACATGACCGGTATTTTATTAGCAAAAATAAAGCGATTTATCCGCAATCCTTGGACATTTGTGATTATGACGGTCATGTCAATTGGATTTTCCTTTATTTTGGGAGGGGGAAATGCCGATTCCATTACCGTTCCAGTATATACGGTTCATGACCATCTTCGTAATTCGGTTGTTGGGGAGATGTTAGATGATTCGGATGCTTTAACATTTAAATGGATGTCAAAAGATGATGTTGATGAAATGATCACCAATGGAAAAGCAGAGTTAGGAGTAGAATTGCAGGAAAATGACTTTCGCGTATTGGTTGGGGTCGAATCACCATCCATTGATCTGGTGCAGCAAACAGTTGAAACTGCTTACATGAAAAAAATCCAGTATGAGCAATTGTCTGAGTCTACCAAAACGGATAATCTTCAATCGATAATGGATAATCCGGTTTTCACCATAGAATCAGCATCATTTCGTGGATCAGATACGACGATTTATAATAATACGCTCCGGACATTATTCGGTTTTACGTTGTTTTTCGTTATTTACACAATTGCCTATAATGTCTTTCACATATTGGAGGAAAAGTATGATGGGATATGGGATCGGGTTATTTTATCGCCGGTGCGAAAGTGGGAAATGTATGTTGCTAACTTTCTGTATAGCTTTATCACGGGGTATTTACAGGTAGTCATTATATTTTCTGTTTTTCGTTACTGGATTGGGGTAGACTTCAACGGGAATTTCGGCGAGGCTTTACTACTATTAATTCCATATGTTTTTGCGATTGTCGCGTTGGCCATTTTGATTACAGGATTGGTAAAAACCATACAGCAGTTTAATGCGGTTATTCCAATCGTTGCAGTCAGCATGGCGATGATTGGTGGAGCATACTGGCCACTAGAAATTGTCCAATCGGAATTCATGCTGACCCTGTCAAAACTTGTTCCGATCACATATGGAATGGAAGTCTTGAATGGTGTGGCTGTTTATGGATACCCAATGAGTGAATTGCTTTATCCGATCAGTATCCTGCTTTTGATGGGAGTAGTGATGACAGGGGTTGGGATTCATTTGATGGAGAAGCGGCATATTTAAATATATGGGTTAATCACAGTAATTGTGATTAACCCATTTTTCTGCAGCCCAGCTATCTAAGTTATGAAAAACAAGGATTAGGGAAGGATTTAACTAAGATGAAACATTGACGAATATTTTTATACAAGGACGGTATGTATGAAAAAAATCTTAAGTATTTTCAAAACAGACGTAAAAAATATCGGAACAAATTGGGTCGCCGCCATCCTAATCGGTGGTTTAATTATATTGCCGTCACTGTATGCGTGGTTTAATATTAAGGCGTCATGGGATCCTTACAGTCAGACAGATCAAATACCGATTGGGGTTGTAAACGAAGATATAGGTGCAACAGTTCGTGACCAGGAAATCCACGTTGGTGACGATCTCGTTAAAACATTAAAGAAAAACAAAGATATGGATTGGCAGTTTGTCAGTCATAATCAGGCAATGGAAAAATTAGAGTATGGGGATTATTTTGCTGTCATTGTTATCCCGAAGGATTTTTCTGAAAAACTAAGTAGTGTTGTTAGCGATAACCCTGAAAAGGCTGCGGTTGAGTATTATGTGAATGAAAAAACTAACGCGATTGCTCCCAAAATTACCGAAAAAGGTGCTAGTGTCATTGTCGAGCAAATTAGCAGTAAGTTTATTTCCACTGTTAATGGAGTTATTTTTGATTTGTTTAATGATATCGGAATCGAATTGGAAAGTGATCTTCCGGATATTAAGCGATTTGAAAATTATATTTTTAAAATAGAAGAAAAACTGCCAGAAATTCATCAAACATTGAAGGAGTCAATGACGGATGCTACAAATGCGCAAGGGATGATAGATAAGGCACAAGGGTTAATTCCGGATGCCAAACAAGTGACAAATAGTGGCCTGCGAACAATTGATGATACAACTGCATTTCTAAAAAAAGCTGAAGGCCGATTGAATAAAATAGCGCCAAAGATTAAAAAGGATCTAGCAAAGGTGCAAAACATAGCGACAGAGGCGAACAATTTCATTAGCGAAGTCCAATCAACCACAATTGATTTTAGCGGTGGCAAAGAAATCAGTGATCAATTAAATGGCAAAATGGATGAAGCGCTTCAGAGAATCAGTACAGTTGAAAAGGCGTTGCAGCAATTGAAGGCACAAAATGACAATAAGCAGAATCAACAAGATGAGCAAATCGATGATGAGGAACAAACAGGTGGGAATTTACAAGATCCAAACATGCAACAACAGCCAAATGATCAAATAGATGAAGCACTACAACGATTGGAAACATTAAAGTCAGGTTTGTTGGAAGCACAAGGTAATATTGATAAAATAAATTCTTTTATTGATAGAAAAAAGCAGGAAGTAGACGGTGTTATTGCTGATTTACAGGATATAACAGCAACAACAGCTAAGAACATCGATGCTTTTGTGAAGGAGTACCATGACACAATTGAGCCAACTGTTTTACAAGAAGTAGATAAGGCTAAAAATACGTTATCAGATGCGAGAGGAATTTTAACTAAGATTCAGTCGACAATACCTGAGGTCGAAGGGATATTGAATCGAACGGAAAATAATTTAGGCGAAGGTAAAGAAGTGCTTAACGATGTACTCGGTGAATTTCCTTACGTGAATGAAAAAGTCAACCAACTAGCAACCCATATTCGCGATATTCAGGGTGAAACCGATATAAGTGAGATCATCCAGTTATTGCAAAACGACCCACAAGCAGAGCGAGGATTTTTTGCTGAACCGGTTCAACTCAATGAAAATAAGCTTTTTCCAATTCCAAATTATGGATCGGGAATGACACCATTTTATACGGTATTAGCGATTTGGGTTGGTGCGCTGTTATTGATTTCGTTATTAGCAGTCAGTGTTAGGAATGATGAGGCGTATACACCACGGCAAATTTATGTTGGTCGATATTTAACTTTTATGTGTATTGGAATCGTGCAAACGTTAATTGTTACATTAGGTGATAATTTCCTAATCAATGTTTATATTTGGTCACCTTTTTGGTTTGTGTTGTTCGGTTTGTTCATTGGAGTTGTATTCATGTTAATTGTCTATTCGTTCGTTTCTGTGTTTGGTGATGTTGGCAAGGCAATGGCGATTGTGTTACTTGTATTGCAAATAGCCGGATCAGGTGGTACATATCCAGTTGTACTATTGCCAGATTTCTTTCAAGCAATTAATCCATACTTGCCATTCACATATGCAATTGATCTAATGCGCGAGGCTGTTGGTGGGATAGTTTGGGAACGAGCTTATCGGGATATTTTCTTCTTAGCAGTATTTGGTGTTATTGCCTTGTTATTAGGTATTTTCTTAAAAGGGCCAATTAATCGTAAGGGAAAGACACTAATGAAAAAATCAAAGGAATCGGGATTATTTCATTAATGAAAAGAATGCGGTATAGTAAGGGATAGGAAGTAAATTCCATAACGTGAAGATTGTAGATTGTGAACGGAAAGATTCAATAAATGATAAAAGGGGAGATTTTTTTGCAACCAAATGATCAAGCTCGGGAAACATTATTGACGGAAGTAAATGGGATTTCGGATGAGAATTTAAATAAGAAACCGGATGAAAAAAGCTGGTCGATTAAACAAGTGCTTGAGCATTTGTTTTTAATGGAAGGTGCAATTGTGAAAACGATTGCGGATCAATTGGAAAATGGGGAGGATGTTGAAACGGACCAAAAACCAATTGAAGCAACCGTTGATCGCAGTAAAAAGGTCGAGGCACCTGACTTTGCTGATCCATCTGCAGATTACGCAACACTTGATGAAATGAAATTAAAACTGGAAGCATCCCATCAAGGACTAATCCAATTGGTGGAAAAAGCCGATGTAGACAAGCTGGAGCGTAAAGCCTTTCCACATCCAGTATTCGGACAAATGAGTTTAAAACAATGGATTCCGTTTATTGGATGGCATGAGAAGAGACATATATTGCAAATCCAGGAAGTGAAAGAAGCACTAGGTTTAACCTGATTTCCTGGAGTAGCATCTGGTGGCTGTGACCAATTGGTGATGATCCAAATAGATAGTTACATACAAAAAGCGGGCAGTGTATTGCCTGCTTTTTGTTATGAAATACAATTTTGTAAAGAAGTACCAGCGCTTATTTTTCATCGTTGTCCTAATTCTTCTGTATAATAGAATTATAGCTTTTTAGAAAGGAGTGCGAATGTGAAGGGGAAAAGATGGCTAAAAGTTAGTATAGGAATTATTATTATTCTATTTATTATAAATGTAGTTGCTGGTTTCTTTTTTTATAACCTGGCAATTGATCGCAATCAAAAGGACTTTCTACAAGACAATACTGACCTTGAAGTTTCTGCTGAGGCGATGGACGTTTTCATAAAAGGCGATTGGCGCAATTGGGTCAGTGAAAAGCAATTTGAAGAGGTGGAAATGACTTCTTATGATGGATTGACACTTAATGGCTATTTTTTACCAGCGAAAAAGCCAACAAATAAGACCGTCATTTTAGCGCATGGTTATCTTGGAAGCGGAAAAGACATGGGGTTATACGGTCAATATTATTACGAAAAACTTGGCTACAATCTGTTGATGCCTGATGCTCGCGGTCACGGGCAAAGTGAGGGCGACTATATTGGATTTGGCTGGCATGACCGCTTAGACTATGTGGATTGGATTAATTTGATGGTTGATAAACTTGGTCCAGATACAGAAGTTGTACTCCATGGTGTGTCAATGGGAGCAGCTACTGTATTGATGACAAGCGGCGAAGATTTACCTGCCAATGTGAAAGCAATCATCTCTGATAGTGCATATACAAGTGTGAAAGATATGTTTGCCTATCAAATGAAACGCATGTATCATCTCCCATCATTTCCAGTTTTACCGACTGTGAGTCTCGTTACTGACATGAAGGCTGGCTATTCATTATCAGAAGCATCCGCCCTTGATCAGGTGAAGAAAGCAGAAGTACCAATTTTGTATGTCCACGGAAATGCGGATACATTTGTACCGACTAGAATGTCAAAGGAACTCTATGAAAATACAAAAAGTGAAGCCGAAATTATGACGGTTGATGGAGCCGGACATGGGGAATCATTCGTTGTTGATCAAGATCGATATAAAGAAAAGCTGAGCTCGTTTTTGGAGCAATATGTGAAGGAATAAGCAGTCATTGAGCTGCTTATTTTTTTGTGTTGACTGAATATCGCTACGTGTGCGGTGGAATATTGGCGCGTGCGTGGGAACATCGGCGCGAGAGCAGGAACACGGCGCGTGCGTGGAAACATCAGCCCGAGAGCAAGAACATCGGCGCGAGAGGAGAAACATCGGCGTGAGAGGAGAAACATCGTCCCCAGAGCAGAAACATCATCCAAAACACTATCCAAAAAAGGCTGATGCTCTAATAGAGAGCATCAGCCTTCCCTCATCCTATAAATATTCCTCAAACCACCTGCAAATATGTTGCAAGCGTGCCATTCGCATTTCTGGCTTACCGCTTCTGCTCAGTTCATGGTTTGATCCTGGGAAGCGGACAAATTCTACTTCTTTTCTCAGATGTTTTAACGTTACATATAACTGTTCACCTTGTTCGATCGGGCAACGAAGATCTTGTTCACCGTGCACAATTAATAATGGTGTTTCGACATTTTCTGCATACTTTAATGGAGAGAAATCCCATAGTTTGGCTGGATCGTCCATTAAATTTTGGCCGAGTTCCCATTTCGTGAAGAAGTACCCAATATCACTGACCCCGTAAAAACTAAGCCAGTTGCTGATAGAACGCTGGGTAACTGCAGCTTTGAAGCGGCTCGTGTGGCCGACGATCCAGTTCGTCATGAAGCCACCATAACTGCCACCGGTTACACCGAGACGATTTTTATCAATAAAGTCATAGTTTTCCAGTGCATAATCAACCGCTGCCATTAAATCAGTATAATCTTTTCCACCATAATCTGAACGACACGCGTTAACGAATTCCTGTCCATAGCCATGACTACCTCTTGGATTTGTATACAGGACAACATATCCTTTTGCTGCAAGTAATTGCAATTCATGGAAAAAAGTTTGCCCATACATGGCGTGTGGACCACCGTGAATTTCTAGTATAAATGGATACTTTTCATTTTCCTCAAAGCCATATGGATGTAGAAGCCACCCTTGAATTTCCCAGCCATCTTCAGCAGCAACTGTTATTGTCTCCGGTTCAGCTAATGTTACTTCTTCTAAAATCTCAGCGTTAGCATCTGTTAATCGTGTCAATTTCATATCATTCAATTGATAAAAGTTGCACGGATTTGTTGGTGTACTAATGCCTAAAACAAACGCGTCTGTTTTGAGATCATAGGAAAACCCGAAAACATGATTGTTATCTTTGTAGAGTACTTCAATCTTGCTGTTTAAATCAGTTTGATAGAGTCCTGTTGCGCCATGATCTGTTCCGATAAAAAATAACTTATCTCCATTTGCTGACCACACAGGCCCCTCTTGGGATTGCCCTATTCTTGTATCACCAATCATCGCATCACCAAGTTGCATGTCTAGAGATGAACTTAGGCATGTTCTTTCTTTCGTCATTACATCGAAAACAAATAGCTCATTCAATGTTGCACCACTATAAGCAAATTCATGGCCGAAACAAGCGATTTTATTCCCGTTTGGCGAAAAGCTGGCATTGCCGTATGCCCCGTTTCCGTCTGTTAATTTTGTTATTTCCTTCGTCGTTCTATCTAGTGTGAACAGGTCATTCGTTAAGGAATAATCTGCGTCATCGTCAAGATTCGCTGAAAATAGTATAAGATTACCATCAGGAGAAACATCTTCAAAGCCATGATCAGCATCGTCTGAAGTTAGCTGGGTAAATGTTTCCTTTTCCACATCAAAGAGTACCAATTGCGCTTTCTTACTATCATGAACCCCCTTTGCATCGGATTTGTGATCAAGGCGATCGATCACAATTGGTTTGGTAGCCTTGTTTTCCTTCTCCTCTTTACGTTCTTCCTTGGATTGTTCTGCTTGATCCTGTACGCTATCATTCCTATCCAATTCGGCGGTAAAAATAATCGACTTTCCATCTTTGGACCATTCAGGATTAACGGCGCCGTGTTTGAAAAAAGTTAGTTGACGTGCCTCACCACCATGTGTTGGAACAAGCCAAAGCTGGGGAATGCCGCTTCTCGTAGACTGGTAAACTAGCTTTTTCCCATCAGGAGAAAAACGTGGATGGCTACTTTTAGCATCATCAAATGTCCATTGCTGGGGCTGTTTATCCGTTATTTTTTGTGAGAAGAGCTGTGATTGATACTCGTTATCGTCATTGACTGTTGTGGAAACAAATGCGTATGTTTCCCCATTAGGTGCGAATTGTGGGTCACTGTATACTGCGATTTTTGTTAGATCTTCTACTGATAAAGCACGTTTTGAATTTGCCATTAAACAAGGCCTCCCAATTTCGAGTAATAACATTCTGAACTTTTATTTAGTTTAATCTATTTCGAATGGCGAATCAAATAGAAAGATCGCAAAATGAAACTTCATGTAATAATATCCGGTAATACAGCATAAAAAAATTCCCTTACTTTATCTAAGGGAATTTCACGTTCGTTAATTTGTTTGCTTCATTTTATTTTTTTCGATATCAGCATCTTTCACATATGCTTCTTGTAGCTGCCGGGTGATTTCTCCTGGCTTACCATCTGCAACAGGCTTATCATCAACGGTGACAATCGGCATAATTTCTGATGTACTGCTCGATAAAAATAGCTCATCAGCTGTTTCGATGTCTATAATAGAAAATCCAACTTCATTGAAAGGAATTCCAAGACGATTGGCAAATTGCTCCACACGAATGCGCACACAGCCATGCAAAATATTTCTCGTTGCCGGATGGGTGAAAATTTCCCCGTTTTTAACGAGGTAGACATTTGAAGAGCTGCATTCTGTTACAAATCCATCCTTATTTAGAATTGCCTCATAACAGCCATGTTCTTTTGCCTCTTGTTTAGCCATTACATTCGGTAACAAGTTAAGACTTTTAATATAGCAATTTTCCCAACGAACATCTCGCTGAGTAATCGTTCCAACTCCATTTTCCAAAAACTCCAGATTTCGTGGTAAAGCTTTTACATACGCGTATGCATTCGCCGCTACTCCAACAGGAAAAGTATGCTCCCTAGGGGCGGATCCGCGGGTAACTTGAAGGTATACCTTTGCATCCGTTTGAACATCGTTTTTGGTTAATAATGTGTTTAATAGCGTTTTTAGCTCTTCCTTTTCGAATGGCAACTGTATTTTCACAGCTTCTGCCGAGCGAAATAATCGACTTACATGTTCCTCAAGCAAGTAATATTCACCATGATAAATACGAATGACCTCGTATATACCATCTCCAAATTGTAACCCACGTTCTTCAAACGGATACTGCAACGAATCACGGTGGGCAAATTTGGTTTGCGATAAAATAATCGGATAGATAGACATTTCTGTTAACGCCTCCTATAAAAGCTTAAACCTATTCTATATCTTTCTATGTAACTTGTAAATGAAGGAAGATGAGCTTTTGTTCTGTAAATCGTGATAAAAATCACAGTTTTTGTTTTGTTAGTTCAATATAATGGGTATTAATAAGGTAAGTATCTAATATAGTGAGGATAAATAGCGCAGGAAATCGGGATTACTTATGTTCCGGTTAACTTTAAAAAAGGATCGTGATGATGGTGGAACCTTTGTTGCAACGACTCGATACCGATGATTATAATATGTTAATTGCTGATTCAGAACGGTTACATGTTAAAAAAGGAGAGCTCATTTTTAGAGAAGGTAGTTTGGCTGAGAACTTATATTTTATAAGCAAAGGTGAAATTCGTATTTTTAAAGATTTGGGTGAGAAAAAGGAATTAACTATTTTTACTCGCGGTGAACAGGACGGATTCGGTGAGATCGGCATATTTAGTGGAAATAAATATTCAAATACAGCTCAGGCTGCAAAGAATTGTGAACTTTTTATCATTAAAAAAGCAGAATTGGAAAAACTTCTTGGTCAGAATGGAAGATTAGGATTGCAATTCACTAGATGGGTCGCGGAGTCCTTAGAGGAAAGCAAAGCTAGAATTCGCGATTTTATGGTATTTGGATCAGAAGGCGCCGTAGCATCCATGTTTGTTCGATATTCGAATATGTATGGAATTGTAACACCGAAGGGCACCGCATTACGGAACCAATCATGATCCGGAACATTAGCAATTATATTGGGATTTCCAGAGAAACGGTGAGCCGGATTGTGAATAATTGGAAGGCACAAGGGATTTTAACAAATGTTAATAAATACTTTTTAATTAAAGATATAAATTATTTTAGAAAATTGCTGGCATGCGAAAAATGTGGTGTAGAAAATTGCGTCATGTAAGGGCCATTTTTAAATAGGAGCCTTTTTTTGTGATAAATGTCTAAAAATCGACAAATTCCCCTTGATTATAAGTGATCAAATTGCTATAATAAAAAATACGTTACAAAAACGCAGATGAATAAGCTAGAAGAGTAGGGGCATGATGCACGTAAACAAAATTTAATATCAACTTACACCAGATGCGGGTGTAGTTTAGTGGTAAAACCTCAGCCACGAGGAAAACATCCACCGAATAAACTACGAGTTGCCCCGAAGCACCATACACCCTTGAATAAGCTAGAAGATGTAGGGGCATGATGCACGTAAACGAAATTTAATATCAACTTACACCAAATGCGGGTGTAGTTTAGTGGTAAAACCTCAGCCACGAGGAAAACATCCACCGAATAAACTACGAGTTGCCCCGAAGCACCATACACCCTTGAATAAGCTAGAAGATGTAGGGGCATGATGCACGTAAACAAAATTTAATATCAACTTACACCAGATGCGGGTGTAGTTTAGTGGTAAAACCTCAGCCTTCCAAGCTGATGATGAGGGTTCGATTCCCTTCACCCGCTCCATACATACGTCATAACGCAGTGTTTCGTAAAGCAGACTTACGAAGCGTTGCGTTTTTAATTTAATTTCGGGTTTTATAATATTGAAATTGAACTTTCAGCTTGGACAATAATATTGGGAGGCTTTTCCTATGTCATACACAGATGATAGCTTAGCATTGCACACGGATTTGTATCAAATTAATATGGCCGAAACGTATTGGGCAGACAATATGCATGATCGAAAGGCGGTATTTGATTTGTATTTTAGAAAAATGCCGTTTGATAGTGGATTTGCAGTATTTGCAGGATTGGAAAGAATAATTGATTACATTAATAATTTTCGTTTCAGTGCATCTGATTTATCCTACTTAAAGGATGAGTTGGGATATGGTGATGATTTTATCGACTATTTAAAAACAATACGTTTTAACGGTACGATTAAGTCCGTATGCGAAGGAGAAATTGTGTTTGGAAATGAACCGCTCTTGCGGGTAGAGGCCTCTTTAGCCGAAGCACAATTGATGGAAACAGCCTTACTCAATATTGTGAACTACCAAACATTGATTGCAACCAAAGCAGCAAGAATTAAACATATTGTCGGCGATCAGCCTTTAATGGAATTTGGGACAAGAAGGGCACAAGAAATGGATGCGGCCATTTGGGGTACAAGGGCAGCATTTATCGGCGGATTTGATGCAACAAGTAATGTCAGGGCAGGGAAACTATTTCATATTCCGGTATCAGGCACACATGCGCATTCCATGATTCAAGCCTATAGAGACGAATATACGGCATTTAAAAAATACGCAGAAAGACATCGTGATTGTGTTTTCCTAGTGGATACGTATGACACATTGAAATCCGGTGTACCGAATGCAATAAAAGTAGCAAAAGAATTAGAAGATCAGATAAATTTCTTGGGTGTTCGTTTGGATAGCGGTGATATGGCATATTTATCAAAAGAAGCTCGAAAAATGCTGAATGCGGCAGGTTTTGAGGAGACCAAAATATATGCATCCAATAATTTAGATGAATCGACCATTTTAAGTTTACAAAGTCAAGGTGCAAAAATTGATGTTTGGGGAGTTGGAACTAAACTTATCACTGCGTATGATCAACCAGCATTAGGAGCTGTTTATAAACTGGTTGCCATAGAAGACGAAATTGGAGACATGCAAGATACGATCAAAATATCAGGAAACCCGGAAAAGGTCACGACACCTAGTATGAAGAAGCTTTATCGGATCATAAACACAATAAATAACCACGCTGAAGGCGACTATATTACATTAGAACATGAACAACCAAATGATGAAGAAAGACTAAAAATGTTTCACCCTGTACACACTTACATAAGTAAATTTGTGACGAACTTCAATGCGATTAATTTGCATCATGATGTATTTGTAGACGGTAGTTTAACCTATAAAAGTCCAAGCTTGAATGATATGCAAGCATATGCAAAAGAACAACAAAACCTGTTCTGGGAGGAGTATAAACGCACTATTAATCCGGAAGAATATGCTGTTGATTTGAGTCAGAAGACATGGGACAACAAAATGGATAATATTAAAGAGGTTAGGGAAAAAGTCAGGAAGATGAGGAAGCATCAATAAGGTCGTATCCGCAATTCTAACAATGGTACACCATTCTACAGTGGGGGATGCTTGATCTCCCACTGAAAGTTACCTTCATAGTAAAAATGAACATCCACAATATCGTTCACCCCCATTAAACACTTCAACACTACACTTGAATTACAAGCTACACGAATAGTATTCTAGAGAAAGAAACTATAATAAGTTGAGGGATTTGCATGAAGAGTTTATTACAACAATTACATCAATTAGATGGTAAAAGTTATAAAGGATATAAAAGCGTACAAGGTCATTACACATATGACAATTTTACGTTATATATAGATTATGTACAGGGGGATCCGTTCGCAGCACCATCAAAAATCCGCGTGGTCGTTCCAACACAGAAACGTTCCATAAAAAATGAATGGCTGGAAAATTACCACCGTAAAATAGCCGCGGCAGATAGGATTGCTCGATCTGTAGGGAAGGCGGTTAATGGTAGTAAGTTCCAGGTAAAAGGTTCAGGTAAAAGTGGTGCAGTTATTTTTGACACGCCAGGGCAGGAAGCAATTGAAAGAAGTGCGGTTCAAATCACTTCCTCGAGTACAACAGTGTGCTTGTCGGTCGGTTTACCGGCAAATGGGCGAAGAATCAACGGCCGGGAAGCAGAGAAATTGTTTGGTCAGGTCATTCCCGCTATTATCAAAAATTCGGTATTTACGATTACTGATCAGGAAATAGAAACGGCAATTCAATTAGCCGATCAGCAAGAAGCTATTCGACGCGAAATGGATAAACGAGATTGGGTTGCTTTTATTGCGAACGGATCTATTTTACCAAGAGAAAGTGGTGTCAGTAACCGCCCATTGAAACAGGCAATTCCTTTTCAAAGCCCAAGCAAAAATGAGGTTGAAATCAGCCTTCCACATCAGCTAGAACCTCTAAAAGGGATGGCGATAAAAAAAGGAATTACATTAATTGTTGGTGGAGGATACCACGGAAAAAGTACTGTTTTAAAGGCGATTGAGCGAGGCGTTTATCCCCATACAAAAGGAGATGGGCGCGAATTTGTTTTAACAAACCCTGATGCGGTAAAAATCCGTGCAGAAGACGGGCGGCAGATTACAGGTGTCAACATTTCACCTTTTATCTCGAATTTGCCTCATAAGCAGGATACACAATTTTTCACAACGGAAAATGCGAGCGGCAGTACGTCACAGGCAGCAAATGTCATGGAGGCACTTGAAGTTGGCGCGACAACATTACTGATTGATGAAGATACAAGTGCAACAAATTTTATGATTCGGGACTACCGGATGCAGCAGCTCGTGAAAAAGGCGCAGGAACCAATTACACCATTTATTGATAAAGTGAAACAAATGCGCGATGAACTGGACGTCTCAACGATTTTAGTTATGGGCGGCTCCGGTGATTATTTTGCTGTAGCGGATGAAGTGATAATGATGGATGAGTATGTTCCAAAAAATGTAACAAGTCAAGCGAAATCGATCATGGAAGAACACCCGGTTGAACGGGACTCAACCACAAACGAATATTTTGGTGAAATAGCAAATCGGACATTGAAGCAAAATAGCTTGCAAACGCAAAAAGGAAAGCGCGCAAAGACACAGGCAAAAGGGTTAACAAAAATTATTATGGGAAGATCCGATATTTCATTTGAACAGACAGAACAATTGGTGGATGCTTCACAAACTCGCATGATTGCCGAGATCATTCAGTATTTGGATCGAACGAGTGGATTGAAACGACCAGTATCTTTGGAAGAATTACTGGAAACAATTGAAAGACAAATGGATCAAAATGGTCTAGCATCGTTTGCTGTATTTCCAAATCAGCATCCAGGGGATATTGCAAGACCACGAAAATATGAAATTGCAGCTGTTTTGAACCGAATCCGCTCATTACATGTATCGCAATTAGACAAATAATAAAAGGAAGCGGGATCAATGAATTCAGGACAATTGAAAGAAGAAATCATTGCGTATAGTAAAGAAATCGGTATTGATAAAATCGGTTTTGCCACTGCTGATGTTTTTGGTGAATTAAAAGAACGCTTAAAACGCCAACAATCATTAAGCTATCAATCCGGTTTCGAAAAGGGATCGATTGAAGAGCGGACAGAACCAGAACGTTTATTACCGGAGGCTCAATCCATTCTCTCGATTGCGGTTGCTTATCCATCACGGATAAAAAATGCACCAAAGGGTACGAAGCGGGACCGCCGGGGAATTTTCTGCCGTGCTTCATGGGGAACGGATTACCATGTTGTTTTGCGGGATCGTTTGGAAAAACTTGCGGCCTTTATTCAAGAAAAAGTTCCCGAGGCTGTCAATAAAGTGATGGTTGACACAGGTGAACTGTCTGATCGTGCCGTTGCTGAACGAGCAGGTATCGGGTTTAGTGGGAAAAACTGTGCAATTATCACACCAGAATTTGGTTCTTATGTGTACCTTGGGGAATTGATTACCAACATTCCTTTTACACCAGATTCACCAGTTGAGGATAGCTGTGGGGATTGTCGAAAATGTCTCGATGCATGTCCAACTGGCGCACTTGTTCAAGGTGGTCAACTAAATGCCCAGCGCTGTCTATCCTTCTTAACGCAAACAAAAGGATTTTTAGCTGATGAATTTCGTATTGAACTAGGTAATCGTGTCTATGGTTGTGATACCTGCCAGCAAGTATGCCCGCGCAACAAAAAAGTGGATTTCCATCTTCATGAAGAACTTGAGCCAGAGCCAGAAGTTGCCAAACCTAAGCTAAAACCTATGCTGCGAATTTCTAATCGGGAATTCAAAGAAACATATGGTCATATTGCAGGTTCTTGGCGTGGCAAAAAACCGCTGCAACGGAATGCGATCGTTGCACTTGCCCATTTTAAGGACGAAACAGCGGTAGTGGAATTGATCGCTGTGATGCAGCATGATCCGCGCCCAGTAATTCGCGGAACAGCCGCATGGACACTTGGGAAAATCGGCACGGAGGAATCTATTGCAGCTATAAAAGAAGCGATGAACAAAGAAACGGATGATCAAGTTTTATTTGAAATGGAAAAAGGCTTGGATTTTCAGGGAGAACTTTCGGCTAGTGAATAACAACAACTGTATCGATAAGTGGAGAACAATGGAATGATCTTCAACAGGGCCACTAAACATGAAAAGTGAAATGGGGTAAAAAAGCATGGGGGAAACGAGGCTTTATTTTGACGAAATGGAAACTTCTATAGGTCCATTGTTAATCATTAGTGATGGGGAAAAAATTGTCCGGATTGATTATGGAAGTATGGCCGATTTAGAGGTGCAAATGAACAAATGGAGTAAACGTTATTTTGACAATCCTGTTTTTGAAAACAAACCAGAAAAAGTAGAACATGTAAAAGAAGAACTTCAAGCTTATTTTAAAGGTGAAAGCAAAAAGTTTTCGTTTGCATTTACGTTTCATGGAACACCTTTTCAAACAAAAGTATGGCAAGCATTATATGATACCATCCCATACGGTGAGATAAAGACGTACAAAGATATTGCCGAAGCCATTGGCAATCCAAAAGCAGTACGGGCCGTTGGCGGGGCAGTCAATAAAAATCCATTTTCAATTGTCGTCCCATGTCATCGTGTGATTGGAGCAAACGGCAAAATGGTTGGGTATAATGGTGGACTTGATAAGAAAGAATATTTATTGGCACATGAACAAGATGTGAAACTTTTTTGATTGGGATTGCGGTGTAGAATCATTTTGAATGTGGGAATATCAGCTCGGGAGCAGAAACATCGACACGAGAGCAGAAACATCGGCGCGAGAGTGAGAACATCGGCTCGAGAGCAGAAATATCGGCGCGAAAACAGAAACATCGTCCCGAGAGCAGAAACATCAGCTCTAGAGCGAGAACATCGTCCCGAGAGAGAGCGAAAACATCGTCCCGAGAGCAGGAACATCAGCCTAGAGCAGAAACATCGGCGCGAGAAAGAGAACATCAGCCCGAGAGGAGAGCAGAAACATCAGCCCGAAACCCAGATACATCCCCCTGCCAGAAAGTTATAATTCAGACAACCATCCTTTCCATATATATGTAATGGAGGGGATTTTTTATGGAAAAATTGGCAGAATGGTGGCTGGATTTTCTTCAATCAGATTGGAATAACGAGAAGTGGTGGGAACAAAAGAAAGCATCGTGTAAGGAACGAGGCGTAGAAATAAGCAGAATTCAGGGGAAAGGACATATTTTCCAAAGATTGCGCTATGATCACAGATCGACTTATCAGTATTTGCTTCATTTATCCTTTTTAATGAAACAAGGTGATTTCTTTTATCGAGAGGAACAAGTACTACCACTCCAATTTCGATTAAGTCATGATTATAAAATCGAACATTTGCAGATGGAACGACAACCGGAATCAGCTGAAAGAAGTGTCTCATTGCCAACAGAAGACCAGCGGAATTTGGAGGAATACCGATTTTCTTACGACAGACTTGCTGCGGTGAAGTATGCGGAGCGTTGGTGGAACAGTTATAATCCCGCCTATCGTACGTTTGATGTTGATTGTACGAATTATGTGTCCCAATGTCTTCATGCAGGCGGTGCACCGATGTGGGGAGCACCTGATAGGGGACGTGGCTGGTGGTATCAAAATGGGAATGATAATTGGAGCTATAGCTGGTCGGTAGCACATTCCCTGCGCTGGTACTTAAGTGGTTCGACACAAGGTTTAAAAGGAAAGGAATTACAGGCAGCGGATGAACTTATACCAGGTGATATTATTTGCTATGATTTTGAGGGAGATGGTAGATGGAATCATAATACGATTGTTGTAGCCAAGGATGCTAATGGAATGCCGCTTGTCAATGCTCATACATCCAATAGCCGCAATCGCTATTGGTCATACGAGGATTCAACCGCATGGACACCGAAGATAAACTATAAATTTTTTCGAATTGGCGAGTAGTGGTATAATAATCTTCGTATTTAACTAGGTAAGGAGAATGATAGGTGAGTTTACATGTTGTTTTATATCAACCAGAAATTCCAGCAAATACAGGAAATATTGCACGAACATGCTTAGCTACAGGTGCAACGCTTCATTTGATTCATCCACTAGGATTTTCTACTGATGATAAAATGGTACGTCGGGCTGGGCTTGATTATTGGAAGCATGTTGATATTCGAGAATACGATTCAATTGAAGATTTATATGCAATATATCCGAATGGTAATTTCTACTATATAGAGAATTTTGGAACTAAGTATTACACAGATTATGATTATAGCAATACGGAAGAGGAATTATTCTTTGTATTCGGTAGGGAGACGGATGGGATTCCGAAGAGTCTGTTAGTTGGAAAAGAAGATAAGTGTTTACGCATTCATATGACAGATAAGGTACGGTCGCTGAATTTATCCAACACAGCAGCAATTATTGTGTACGAAGCATTAAGGCAGCAAGGATTTGCCAATCTAAAATAAAAAGTTGCTCCGTTCAACTTAAAGGCGGAGCAACTTTTTTAAAGATAAGGATGTATAAAAATTTGGCTCTGATTTGTTCACGGGTAGGACAAGCCACGTCCAGCTCCAGCGCCCAGCGACTAGCGAGACTTCCCTCACCTCCGTACGATAAGTCAACATCGGTTCTAGTTAAAAGGAAGGCCGACTAAAAACGGGCTTTGCGCCCAACGTCGGCATACCCCTTTTGCAGGGGCATGTTTCCTTTATCTCCTACGGCTCAGTCCAGTCCGTACGTCGCTACGACGCACAGGACGTGCTAGTACAGGCGTTGCGACAGGACGTCGCGCACTTAGCCTGTAAGGGCACTTACGCTTTTGTTCTTTATTGTTTCGTTGGTTTTCCTGGTTTTGCTTCGTAACCGGATGTGAAAAAAGATACGAGAAACGTAACGATAACACCCATTAGTAATGCCATTTTCATGTGTGTTGCCTCCTTTTATAGCTATGTAACAAGAATATATCAATTAGTATGTCCTCATTATACCGAAAAAAATTCCCAATGTGAACTATAAGTATAGCAAAGTTGAAAAAGCGTCACAATGTCGGTGGATAGATTGTGAAAACCTTCCATTTCTAATTATTTTCTTAACATAATTTTAATGAAAATAGGGGTGCGTATTTTCTGTATTTTAAGAATTCGAAACCCTAGCTCTTTTCCTGTCAAAAAGGGTGTTTATTATGTTGTTTATCGTTATAAAATAGGGTATATTAGTTGATGAAGTCATTCGTCAGTTCTATAATGGATACGGAATGTGAAACTACCGTTACAAAAACGGAGAAAGTTAACTGCTAATGGGGGTATAAGACGTGGCACAGAATGAAGAATCGAGTGTTAGCTTCTGGGGAGAATTTTATGGTCCTAACTTGGGGTATATTGAAGAACAATATGACTTATACAAAGAGGATCCAGATGCAATTGATTCATCTTTAAAAGAACTTTTTGATCAATATGGAGCCCCCAACTGGAAGCGCCAAGCAAATGGTGCAGCAATGGAGTCAGTGGCACCATCAACTTCTATAAATGATGTGAAAAAACTAACCTCAGCGATGAAACTTGTTGAGGCTATTCGTCGTTATGGACATTTGGAAGCTGATATTTATCCAGTTGGACGAGATAAAAATCGCAAATCAGAACTAGTTGATCCAGAATCGTATGGATTAACAACTGATGATTTGAAAAGTATCCCTGCATCATGGCTGTGGGAAGAGGCGCCAAATGGTGTGGATAACGGGTATGAAGTTATTGAACGATTGAAAAAATATTACTCTGGAACGATTACGTTTGAATATGATCATGTGAATAATGATGATGAACGTAAATGGTTATTAGAACGAATTGAGTCAGGAAATGTTTATTTATCACTGACAGATGAGGAAAAAAAACAATTACTGGAACGTCTTGCCCATGTAGAAGGTTTTGAAGGATTTTTACAAAAAACATTTGTCGGTCAAAAACGTTTTTCAATTGAAGGATTAGAAGTAATGGTTCCAATGTTGGATCAAATTGTGAAACATGCGACAGCCGAAAAAGTTGAACATATTATGATGGGAATGGCTCATCGTGGCAGGTTGAGTGTGTTGTCACATATTCTAGGAAAACCATACGACAAAATCTTTTCTGAATTTCACCATTCACCGGACAAAGAATTAATACCATCAGAAGGATCAACGGGAATTAATTATGGTTGGACTGGAGATGTGAAGTATCACTTTGGGGCATCAACAGAAGTCAAGGATAGCGATGAAGCGTCTACACATATTACGCTTGCACACAATCCATCACATTTGGAGTTTGTTAATCCGGTTGTCCAAGGTTTTACTCGGGCAGCACAAGATAATCGTTCGGAAAAAGGCTATCCCGAGCAAGATATAAACAAAGCGTTTAGTGTTTTGATTCATGGCGATGCCGCATTTATAGGTGAAGGTGTTGTTTCTGAATCGTTAAACTTAAGTGGATTACCTGGTTATCGCACAGGTGGAACACTTCATTTAATAGCAAACAATCTTGTTGGATATACAACAGATCAAAAAGATGGTCGTTCAACGCGATATGCTAGTGATTTAGCGAAAGGCTTTGAAATTCCGATCATTCACGTTAATGCAGATGATCCAATTGCATGTATTTCGGCAATGAATCTAGCGTATGATTATCGCAAAACGTTCCATAAAGACTTCTTGATTGATCTAGTTGGTTACCGTCGTTACGGTCATAACGAAATGGATGAGCCAAGAACGACACAACCACAGTTATATCAGGACATTGATAACCATCCAACAGCAGCGCATGTTTTTGCTGATGTATTAAAGGAAAAAGGTGTCATTGAAGAAGACGGCCTTACGAAAATTACGGAGCAAGTCGAAAAAGGCTTACGTGATATTTACGATAGTATGAAGGAAAATGATACTGGTGAGGCTGAGGCAAAAGGGATGCCAAAAGCATTAACAAATAACATTGATCAATTTGAAACAGCTGTACCTTTAGATCAATTAAAAACATTAAATAAAGGATTATTAAAACGGCCAGAAGGATTCACTGGATTTAAAAAACTGGAAAAAATCTTGAAACGTCGTGAAAATGTTTTAGAAGAAGGGAACAAAGCTGACTGGGGTGCCGGAGAGGCGTTGACGTATGCTTCTATTTTACAAGACGGTATTCCAATTCGCTTAACTGGTCAGGATTCAGAACGGGGAACATTTGCTCACCGTCATGTTGTATTACATGATGTGAAAACACGTGATTCTTATTGCCTAATGCATGGATTAGATGAGGCTAATGCTTCTTTTGATATTCGTAACAGCCCACTTTCTGAAGCGGGTGTACTAGGGTATGAATACGGGTATAGTGTACAATCACCAAACACATTAGTGATCTGGGAAGCACAATTTGGCGACTTTGCTAATGCTGCACAGGTAATTTTTGACCAATTTATTGCTGCCGCTCGAGCTAAGTGGGGCGAGAAATCAAATATGGTTATGTTATTACCTCATGGTTATGAAGGCCAAGGCCCAGAACACTCGAGTGCAAGGTTGGAACGTTATTTGCAATTGGCTGCAGAAAATAACTGGATCATAGCAAATGTAACGTCATCTGCACAATTCTTCCATTTGATGCGCCGTCAAGCGGCAATGCGAGGACGTGAGGAAGCTAGACCACTTGTGTTAATGACACCAAAAAGCTTGTTGCGTAATCAACGCGTAGCATCAGAGGCAAAAGAATTTACAGAAGGAAAATTCTTACCATTACGTTCACAACCGAACTTAAAAGTAAGCAAAAAGAATGCAAAACGTTTACTAATTGGAAGCGGAAAAGTAATGGTTGATATTGAAGAGGCAATCGATAAATCAGAAGAAAACTTCGATTGGTTGCGTGCATTAAGACTAGAACAAATTTATCCATTCCCTAAAGAACAATTAGCAAAAGAACTTAAAGACTTGCCAAATCTTGAGGAAATTGTTTGGGTTCAAGAAGAGCCGAAAAATATGGGAGCATGGAATTTTGTCGATGATTATTTACGTGATTTATTAAAAGAAGGTCAAACACTTCGTTATATTGGTCGTCCTGATCGTTCTGCCCCTGCAGTTGGTGAGCCGAATGTGCATAAAACAGAACAAAATCAAATCATCCGTGAAGCAATAAACGAATAAAGGAGGAGATTCCAGTGAAAGAAATAAAGATTCCAGAACTTGCCGAGTCAATCACAGAAGGTACGATCGCTGAATGGTTAGTAAAAAAAGGTGACAAAATCGAAAAAGGTGACCCTGTCGTTGAATTGGAAACAGACAAAGTAAACGTTGAGGTAAACTCTGATTATGCTGGTGTTCTTGTTGAGATTGTCGCAGAAGAAGATACTGACGTTGAAGTTGGTGATGTCATCGCAAAACTAGACGAGAATGGGGAAGCTGGCGGCGATGCATCAGCTGAAAAAGAAGAGCCAAAAGCAGAAGAACAAGAAGCACCAAAAGAAACACCAAAAGAGGAACCGAAAAAAGAAGTAGCGAAAGAAGCACCAAAAGAAGACAACAAAACAACGGATGTTATCGCTTCTCCTGCAGCTAGAAAGCGCGCACGTGAATTAAACATTGATCTTAGTCAAGTTAGCACGCGCGACCCATTAGGACGTGTACGCCCAGAAGATGTAGAAGCTGCAGCAAAAGGCGGCAACGACCAAAAAGAAGCAAAACCGGCTAAAAAAGAAGCACCAAAAAATTCCGAGAAAACCGAATTCGACAAGCCTGTTGAACGCGTGAAAATGACTCGTCGTCGTCAAACAATCGCAAAAAACCTTGTTAATGTACAACAAGAATCAGCAATGTTAACAACATTTAATGAAGTAGACATGACGGCCGTTATGAACCTACGTAGCCAACGTAAAGAAAACTTTATTAAGAAACATGATGTGAAGCTTGGATTCATGTCATTCTTTACCAAAGCGGTAGTCGGCGCTCTAAAAGAATTTCCATTATTAAATGCTGAAATTCAAGGCAATGAACTTGTCGTGAAAAAATTCTATGACATTGGAATTGCTGTTTCAACGGATGATGGATTAGTCGTACCAGTCGTTCGTGATGCGGACCGCTTAGACTTTGCTGGTATCGAGCGTGAAATTGGCAACTTAGGTCAAAAAGCACAGAATAAAGAATTGGCACTGAAAGATCTTCAAGGTGGTACGTTCACAATTACAAATGGTGGCACATTTGGATCCATGATGTCTACACCTATCTTGAACGCACCACAAGTTGGTATTCTTGGTATGCATAACATTGTAAAACGTCCAATGGTAATGCCAGATGATACAATTGAAGTTCGCCCAATGATGTATCTAGCAGTATCATATGATCACCGTATAGTTGACGGGAAAGAAGCTGTACAATTCCTAGTACGTATTAAACAATTGCTAGAAGATCCATATGATTTGTTACTAGAAGGATAATGAAGATATATAAGCCTTGCCTTGATGGAAACGATCATGGCAAGGCTTTTATTTTTTAGATAAATTGCTGGTTAGGTTTTGTGAGGACTATACAAGGAAGTTAATTAGATGCAACCTTTTTCAATAATTTTATATCCGCTTGCATATCAGAAACTGTTTCTTTGAGGGTTTCTACATTAGGTTTGATTTCCGTATTTTTTACTGTCTGCTCTTTAATTAATTGGATTTCATCGTGTACTGACTTTATATTTTTGAAGGCCATTTCATGATTCGTTTTAATAAATTTATGATTCATTTTACTGAACTCATAATGATCTTTGATTTCTTTATGAACCTTATCAAATTCATTATAAACCTTATCAAATTCGTGCTTTACCGTGTCCTTGAATGAATTAAAATTGCTTTCATGTGTCTCAAATCTCCCCTCAAGAGCATCAAATCTTCCCTCAAGATTATCAAATCTTCCCTCAAGATTATCAAATCTTCCTTCAAGATTATCAAATCTTCCCTCAAGATTATCAAATCTTCCTTCAAGATTATCAAATCTCCCCTCAAGAGCATCAAATCTTCCCTCAAGGGCATCAAATCTCCTCTCAAGATTATCAAATCTTCCTTCAAGATTATCAAATCTTTTATTTAATTTATTGATTTCGGTCAATACTATTTTTAAATCTCCGTTCACTTATTTGCACCTCCTTTTTGGTATTGATTTAATTATAGCATGTTCGCAAAATTTGTCACGAAGATAAATTTCAATTTTCCATGACGGTACACTATCTAATATCGAATTATCTTCTAGTAAAAATGGAGATCTTATCATGCGTGTAGCATGGAAAACAGGATCTCACTATAAAATTTCCAGTAGTCTATTGCAAAACAGGATAAAAACGAATATTATAGTAAATATTGATTGTTATTATTCGGAAAGCAAGGTGATATGATGGAAAAGCTATTTAAGTTAAAACAAAACAATACAAATATCCGAACAGAAATAGTAGGTGGGGTAACTACATTTCTAACGATGGTCTATATTATTATTGTCAATCCGGCAATTCTTTCGGCAGCAGGGGTTCCATTTGATCAAGTGTTTATGGCAACAATCATCTCAGCAGTCGTTGGTACATTGTGTATGGCCTTATTTGCTAATTACCCGATTGCAATTGCACCAGGAATGGGATTAAACGCCTATTTTGCCAGTGTAGTCGGGATGCAGGGATTGTCTTATCAAACCGTTTTTGGAACTGTATTTTTGGCAGGTATTATATTTATGTTATTAAGTTTTACAACGTTGCGCGAAACATTGATTGAAGCAATTCCTGCGTCTTTGAAATTCGGTATTACGTCTGGAATTGGTTTGTTTATTGCCTTTTTAGGATTAAAGATGTCTGGAATTGTTGTTCCAAATGATGTGAATATGGTTGGCTTTGGTGATTTACATGCACCGGTAACGTTATTGACAATTGTCGGTTTGTTTATTACGTTAATTTTGATGGTGTGGAATGTGAAAGGTGCATTGTTTATTGGGATGATTATAACTGGTGTGATTGGCTTTTTTACTGGACAATTGGAGTTTGATGGATTCACTTCGGCACCACCAACCCCAGTCTTTTTTGATATGGATATAACTGGTGTTTTTAGTAATGGACTATATACGGTTGTGTTTGCCTTTTTATTAGTAACGATTTTTGATACAACAGGGACATTAATTGGCGTTGCCGAACAGGCGGGGTATATGAAAAATGGCAAACTACCTCGTGCAAAATCAGCTCTTATGGCCGATGCAACAGCTACAACAGTCGGTTCTTTGTTTGGGACGAGTCCTTCAACAGCATATGTGGAATCAACATCTGGTGTAGCCGCTGGTGGAAGAACCGGACTAACATCTGTTGTAGTAGCAATCCTTTTTATTATTTCCATTTTCTTCACACCAATTATTGGCGCGATCGCAGACTTACCAGCGATCACCGCACCGGTATTAATCATTGTTGGCTGCTTTATGATGGAGGGGCTGGCACGTATCGATTGGAAAACATTTGATGACGCGTTCCCAGCATTTGCAATTATTTTAACCATGCCGTTAACGTCAAGTATTGCAACGGGGATTTCAATCGGCTTTATCACATATCCATTACTTAAATTAGTAACAGGAAAAGGGAAAGATGTTCACTGGATTTTGTATGTATTCGGAGTGATATTCGTCTTGCAAATGATTTTCTTTCCAGCACATTAAGATTCAATACTAATGAATAATCGGCCTCGGCATATTGCATGCTGGGGCTTTTTGTATCTTAATTATTAAAACGTTATTAGATTGGGAACAAATAATATAAAAGAGAAAAAATTGGTTCCAATATTACCTTGCAAGACGTCTGACAACCTGTTAAAATCATTATTGGATTCGCGAAAATTGTAAGCATTTACAATTACTTGTCGTAAAAATAAAAAGGGAGGCTTCATCCGTGGATATTCTTCTAGGTTTTGTCGCTATCATTATTGTCCTCGGACTAGCATTTTTGATGTCTAATGATAAAAAAAATATCAATTACAAGGGCATCATAGTTATGTTGGTTGCACAATTTTTAATAACCTGGTTCATGTTTTCAACTGAAATTGGTCAGGAAATTATTAATGGTATCTCAGCTGTTTTCAACAAATTAATTGAATTCGGTACAGAGGGTGTTAACTTTGTTGTCGGAGGGATTGCTGTTAATGAAGGTGGCAGTGTATTCTTCTTTAATGTGTTATTACTTATTATCTTTTTCTCAACGCTTTTATCTGTGTTAACGTATTTAAAAATTTTGCCGTTTATTATCAAATATCTTGGTGGATTTTTATCTAAAATTACTGGATTACCAAAAGTAGAATCTTTCAATGCTGTAAATAGTATCTTTTTCGGTCAATCTGAGGCATTACTTGCAATTAAGACACAGTTCCATCACTTGGAAAAAAATCGCCTATACATTGTCAGTGCTTCTGCGATGGGGTCTGTTTCTGCATCGATTGTAGGTTCATACTTACAGATTTTGCCGCCTGAATATGTTTTAGTTGCATTACCATTAAACATGTTTAGTGCAGTAATGATTTCTTCGGTGATTGCACCTGTTAACGTTCCAAAGGCAGAAGATCATGTAGATGTTAAAAATGTGTCGGAGGATAAAAGTATTTTTGAAGCAATGGGAAACGGTGCGCTTGATGGTGGGAAAATTGCCTTAACTGTTGCCGCTATGCTTGTTGCGTTCATTGCATCGCTTGAGCTTGTAAACTGGATCATTCAGTCTGTGTTCGCTGGTGTAACATTACAGCAAATTCTCGGTTATATCATTGCGCCAATTGGTATCTTGATGGGGATATCACCTGGTGAAGTAATCGAAGCTGGCGGGATCATGGGGACAAAAATTGTCACAAACGAGTTTGTTGCCATGCTTGAATTCCAAAACATTCTTGGCAGCATGTCGGAAAAAACAGTTGGTATTGTATCGGTATTCTTAACAAGCTTTGCCAACTTTTCATCAATTGGAATTATCGCTGGAACGGTACAAGCAATTGATAGTAAAAAGGCCGTTCAAGTATCCGGATTTGGTATGAAATTACTAGTTGGTGCAACACTCGCATCAATCCTATCTGCTACAGTAGCTGGGATTTTTATATGATTAGAAAAACCGCCTCATTTGTGGGGCGGTTTTTCATGTTCACTATTACTAATTACTAAAACGAGGTCAACGAATCAATTACAAAGTCACTATCAACCTTGGCTTTGAATTCGCATATGTTTCTTTTGAATATACATGAGTCTACCAACCAAGGCAATTGCTCCACAGCTTAATCCGACAATAATACCGACCCAATACCCAAATGGTTCCAACGCGGTATAATTGGCAAGCAGCCAGCCACTAGGTAAACCAATCACCCAGTACGAGACTAAAGAAATAACAAGTGTAATATTAACATCTTTATATCCTCTTAATGCACCCTGGATAGGAGCCCCAAAGGCATCTGCAAGCTGGTAAAAAATCGCATAATAAATGAAATGTGTCGTCAATTCAATCACTTTAGGATCGGAATTATACATGGCTGAAACCGTGTCATTGAAAATATATAATACAAGTCCGGAAAATGTTGCAATAAACAATCCACCACTAATTCCAATATAGCCGTACGTTCGTGCCTCAGCAAATCGCTTGCCACCGACTTCAAAGCCAATTGCGATCGTCAATGCCATACCTACACTTAATGGAATCATATATAATAAGGAAGCAAAATTCATTGCTGCTTGGTGAGCGGCGATTGTACTAGTGTTATAGACACTCATCAATAACGTTACCGCAGAAAATATACTCGTTTCAAAAAAGATTGAAAAGCCAATGGGAATACCAATCTTCAGCTGTTCCCACCACGCTTTTAATGAAGGCCCAACCCAGTTTGAAAATATTTGAAAGCCACGGAATGGTTGGATTTTGTAGATAACACCTAAAGCAATCAAACAGACTAACCAATAGGTAATCGCCGTGGCAATTCCTGCACCGATCCCGCCAAATGCTGGGACACCAAATTTTCCAAAGATAAACATATAGTTGAACAAAATATTTAATGGCAACGATGTTAAAATGATCATCATCGACATGCGCGTCTGTCCAAGTGCATCAATAAAACAGCGCAATGTGTTGAAGATGAATAATGGAATAATACCAGCGGCAAGGAAAATAAGATAATATTTTGCGACGTGTCTGACCTTCGCTTCAAGGTCCATCATTTGTAAAATGGGGTTAATCAGTAATGCACCAACAGCTACGACTAATACTGCTAACGCTGTCGCCAAATAAATTCCCTGTTGCACTTTTTTGGGTACTTCATTGTCAGCCTTTGCACCAACTAATTGCGCGATGATCGGCGTGATAGCCAGTAAGATGCCGTTGATCCCGGTAAAAATAGGTACCCAAAGGCTCGAACCGATAGCAACACCGGCTAAATCCTCTGCACCAGCTTGGCCAGACATAACGGTGTCGAAAAAATTCATCAAATACATACTAACCTGCGTAATAAGAATAGGCACCAAAATGATGGTGAAAAGCTTTAATTTTTCTTTCAAAGTAGTTGTTTCATGCATAATACTCTTCCTTTTTTTGTCGTTTTCCATTAGGATAGAGATGGATTTTAATTTATATCCGTTATCTCTAAAAATGCTCCAAAGGCAATTATACCTTTTTACAGATAGAAAGGAAGTACATTGTATGAAAAAGAAACGAATCCTTTTTACTGGTGGTGGAACAGCAGGACACGTTATCGTTAACCTGGCATTGATTCCGGTATTTCAAGAAGAAGGATGGGAAATTGATTACATCGGTTCTAAGAATGGGATTGAACGAAAATTGATTGAGCAGTTGGATAATGTAAACTACTACCCAATATCAACCGGGAAACTACGCCGGTATATATCAAAAGAAAATATCAAGGATCCATTTAAGGTTATAAAAGGAACCATGCAGGCTTGGCGGATTATTGGTAAACGTAAACCGGCAATCATTTTTTCAAAAGGTGGATTTGTCTCGGTTCCTGTTATTATGGCAGCAAAACTCAGACGTGTTCCGGCAGTTATTCATGAATCGGATTTCACCCCAGGACTTGCGAATAAACTGGCCATTCCGTTTGCGAAAAAGGTACTTGCAACTTTTCCTGAAACAATGAAATTTTTACCGGAACAAAAAGCAGAATATGTTGGAGCAGTAATCCGTGATGAACTATTTCAAGGCGAACGAGAAAAGGGCTTGGCATTATGCGGATTCACAAGAGAAAAACCAGTATTATTGATTATGGGTGGAAGTGGTGGCTCAGAAAAGATAAACGCAACCGTCCGTGCCAGTTTGGATGATTTGTTACCAGCATTTCAAATTGCTCATATTTGTGGAAATGGCAAAATAGATGCAACGATTGATCGTGAAGGTTATAAACAATTCGAATATGTAAATGAAGAATTGAAAGATCTTTTTGCGGCGACTGATTTTGTTTTGTCACGAGCTGGATCCAATGCGATTTATGAGTTTTTGGCATTACAGAAGCCCATGTTGCTCATCCCATTGTCAAGACAGGCAAGTAGGGGCGATCAAATTATTAATGCGAATTCCTTCGAAGAAAAACAGTATGCACGCGTGCTGGAAGAAGAAAATGTAACAGAAGAACGGTTAGTAGAGGAAATCTTCCAATTGAAGAAACAAGCTCCAATCATGACCGATCATATGAAAAAGTACCAAAGTGAAAAAGCAAAAGAACGTGTCATTGAAATAATTAAAAAAACTAGAAAATAAAAAACTCCCCTTTGCTAGATCCAAGCAAAGGGGAGTTTTCAATATAACAGTATTATTTTTTAAACGGCCACCAGTTTGCTTTACCAAAGATTCGTACCATAACCGGAACAAACAGTGGTAGCATGACAAATGCGTATAGGAATAATCCTGTCAGAACAACTGTCGCAATTTGCAAGAGTGATAAAACACCTGAAGGAAGCATTGCGCCAAATGTACCACCCAAAATAACTGCGGCCGAAATAATTACGGTTCCCATGTTTTTCATTGCCGATAATAGTGCTTCTTTTATGTCACCATTTTTATATTCGTTGAAACGGTCCATTAAGAAGATACTATAGTCGATTCCCAGTGCCATGAGCATGACAAAGGAGAAGAATGGAATGGCCCATGTTAGCCCATCATAGCCAAGTAGTTGCACGAAAATAAGTTCAGCAACACCCATTGACGTGAAATAAGTCAATATAAGTGATCCGATTAAATATAGCGGCATCACTAATGAGCGTAACAGAATGACCAAGACAATGAAGATCCCGGCAATCATAAGAAATACTGTACGGGAGTAATCAGCATCAGAAATATTTTGTAAATCATTATTCGTACTGCTAATACCACCTAGTTTAGGATCACTATCTGCGAAGATGGTATCTTGTTTTGCTTTGTCTGCCGTATCTTTTATTTTATCAACCATATTGATTGCTTCGGTTGAGTATGGGTTATGTGATAATACGACATCAAATTTAGTAATTGTTTTGTCTTCAGAAAGATATGGTTCTGTTCCTGCCATAAAGTCTTCATTTTCCAGTGCTTCTTCTGGAATGATGACAACAGGATTACTTGAGTCAGTATCAAATTGATCTAGATGATTCTGCACTTCTGTCAGTCCATCATTGATTTGTTTCAGTCCATCTGAACTATCATCCAGACCTCCTGAAAGTTGGTCTAATTGATCTTGCATATCAGCAAAGGCTGTTTTTAATTCTTCCTGCCCGCCATAAATTTGTGATAAACCATTTTGCAAGCTTGGAATGTTATTGACCACTTCACCTTGCCCATTTGCAGCTTGATTTAATCCAGATTGTAGTTGCTCAACACCAGATATTAACTCGCCAATTCCAGATGATAATTTTTCCTGACCTGCAATGGAGTCACTGAATCCTTTGTTTAACTTATTGAACTGTTCGTTAACCGTTTGAAGTTGTGTTTGCGCGCCCTGTAAATCTTTTAATTTATTTTGTAATTGTGTAATTCCATCAATGGCGCCTTCGGTATATTTAATTGCGGTACCTAATTGTGTTTGCTGCTCTTTATTAAGGTCTGGCTGCGATTTTTGCAATGCTGTTAGTTGTTTTAAGGAACCTTGCATTGCACCTTTAAGCTCGTCAATACCTTGAGCATCCATCTTTTGCCCGCCAACACCTGATAGTCCAGCAGCAATTGCTTGATAACCCTTCAGCAATTTTTTATTTCCTGCGATGGTCTGATCCAGGTTATCTTTAATGGTTTGCAAGTTGGATTTTATTTCACCAGCGCCTTGTGAGCCAGATTGAATCCCATTTTGAATTTTAGTTAACGCATTGCTAATGTCGCCAATGCCATTATTAGCATCTTGTGTGCCTTGCATTAATTGGTCAACGCCGGTTTGAGCTTCTTCTAGTTGTGGTGCTGACTTTTTCAATTCTGAAGCGGCTTCCTGCAAGCCTTCCTGAATTTTGGTAATACCTTCTGTACTTTGATCGACGCCATCTGCCAGCATACCTGTTTGGTTTTTAGCTAAAAAGTCATCAATAACTGTACCGGCTGGTCGTGTTGCACTACGGACCTGCTCGACACCGTCCATTTTAGCAAGTTCTTCAGAAATATCCTCAATTGCTTGGTAATCTTCCGTAGATTCAACCGGTTCATCTGTTTCAAGAACAACAGAAGTTGGCATTGTTTGACCTGGTCCGAAACTGTCAGCAATCCAGTTGAATCCTTTTACAGATCCGTACTCATCCCCAATTTCTTCAAGGGAGTTATAGGATTTATTACCATCATAGGTTAGTAAAAATGGTAAGGTGATGACGGCCACAATAACTAAAGCTACGACAGGTCTGCCCCAGGCAAATTTTCCTGCAGTTCCCCATATACGGCTTTCTTTATGGGCAACATTTTTATCAAATGGCCAAAATAATTTTTTTCCTAAAACAACTAAGAAAAACGGAACCAATGTTGCTAACGCAATCAGTACGACTGCTACACCAACAGCTACAGCAACGGCCGATTGGTAAAGGGAAAATGTGGATAACCCAATTGTTGAGAAGCCAATCAGTACAGCAATACCAGCAAAGAAGATTGTTTTTCCGCCTGATTTATAGGTCTTCGCGACGGCTTCTTTAATGGAATCATGATTTGCAATTTCTTCTTTAAATCTGCTAATTAATAAAATACAGTAGTCTGTTCCAATACCAAACATTACCGCGACCATGAAAATCTGTGTAAAGGTCGACAATGGGAAACCTGCTGTGTCAGCTAAAATGGAGACAATCCCTTGTGCTGCAAGATAACTGATTCCGACAGTTAGTAATGGAATGAATGGTGCGACGAACGATTTGAAAACGACAAATAAAATAATCAAGATTAACCCGACAGTGATAAACTCAGTCTTTTTCAAACCTTCTTCTGAGTTATCTAAGATGTCTTGTTGAATGAGTTGTTCACCGGTTAAATAGTGCTCAACATCGATATTATCAACTGTGTCATAGATCTTTTCTCGGGATGTGTTAATTTCTTCATTTTCCAGAGAAAGCTCAAATGGAACCATGATCGTTTTCCCATCTTCTGCTACGGTTTGATCTTCAATTGCCGGATCCTCCGTATAATCCAGAATATCAGAAATACCAAGTTCCTCTTTATTTTCTTTTAATGCTTTGATGGCTTGTGAAACTTGCTTCTTATCAGCCTTATCCAATCCGTTGTCATCATGGAAAACAAGTACAGAACTTGCTGTGTTTTTTCCTTCATCAGCTGACATATCTTCAATTAATGCTTGTGCTTCCTGAGAGGTGTAGCCATCAGGGACGGTTATTTGTCCTTTTTCCTGCACTAGCTCCTGAAGATTTGGTGCAAAAATAAATAATGATGCTGCTACAGCTACCCAAAGTACAGCAATGAGCCAGCGGAATTTAATAATGTGTTTCAATCTGTGAACTCCTTTCTATTCATTGTCCATAGCGTTTGCTAACTTTTCCAGAGAATGGATAAATGTTAGTATTTCTTGATCATCAAAATGAGCTAAATGGGTACCAATTGCGTCATATACCTCATTTTCTGTGTAGTCTACAAGACCAGCTCCTTTTGTTGTTACATGTAAATAAACATTTCTACGGTCTTTCTCATCTCGAACCCGTTCAATTAATCCTTTATCAAACAATCGGTTAATCTGGGCGGTAACAGCACTTTTTCCAATACCAAAACTATGAGCAATTTCGGTTGATGTACATTTCTCATGGTTTTGTATGTACTGCAGTGTAGAAAATTGATCTGTTGTAATATCGGAATGAATTTTTTCTTTTATAATAATGTTGACATTCCGATAAATCGTGTTCATTGCATCTTGATGTCGATTTATTAGGTCCCTTAATTTCATGTGCAAAACCTTCACCTCCATTTTAAAAAAAGTTCAAAAGGTGAATAGTTCACTTAATGAACTATTACAGTTTACCAACTTTAGTATGGTAACGCAAGCTGTTAAAACTTGTGTCACAAAAATGACAAATTTGCTCCGTTATGTTGAATATAGGGGGCCGACTTTTCAGAAAAAGAGTGCATACATGGGTTTCGAGTTAAATAATGGGAGTTAACTTGAGTATCTGTTGCAATATAGCTAATAGACAATGCTATCTATAATTAAACTTGTTTTATCAACAATAATTCCATATTTTCGCCATTTATCGCATTTGTCGAAAAAATTTATTTACGATAACATTAATCATGTTGTCAAGGTTAATTACTTTCTTTTGATTTTGTTATCCTTCTTACGTCAAGTTTTAAATGCTACATAAGATCCTCCTTTTAGAGCCAGGTACGGCAAAATTTGTTATCCATTTAACAGATGAAACACTGTCTATTACATCATTAATTTTCCAATAACTGATTCTATTGGGATTATTCATTTTCTTGTTAGATCAAAAAAGAAAGGGGAAATAAAATGAAGAAATTTGTCTTTTTATTGTTTACTGCTATGTTAATAGTAGTACTTTCTGCCTGCGGTGAGACAGAAGCAGACGGAGAAATTGATAAAATAGTTCTAGCTGATGCTGGCTGGGATAGTATTCGAGTTCACAATAGCATTGCCCAAAAAATTATTGAAGAGGGTTATGGCATTGATACCGATGTAACAAGTGGGTCTACAGCAGCAACCTTTCAAGGATTAACAGAAGGGGATATAAATGTCTACATGGAGGTATGGACAGACAATATCAAAGAAATATACAACGAAGCACTTGATGAAGGGGATATTGAAAAGGTATCCGTAAACTTTGATGATAACGTGCAAGGTTTGTACGTACCGACATATGTTATCGAAGGGGATGACGAACGCGGTATTGAGCCAATGGCACCTGACTTAAAGACAGTTGAAGATTTAAAGAAATATCCGGAATTGTTTGCTGACCCAGCTGAACCGGATAAAGGTCGTTTAATTAATGCGCCAAGTGGTTGGGCAGTTGAAAAAGCAATTACAGAAAAAATGGATGCCTATGGTTTAAATGATACATTTGTGAACTTTAAGCCGGGTTCAGATGCAGCTATTGTAACATCTTTAACTGATGCAATTAATGCTGGAGATGCATGGGTTGGATATTATTGGTCACCTACTGCTGTAACAGCGAAATATGACCTGACATTATTGGAAGAACCAGAATATGATAAAGATATTTATGAGGAAACAAAAGCAACTGCATTTCCACCGAATGATGTTGTTGTGGCCGTATATAAAGATTTGCCTGATAAAGCTCCCGAACTGGTTGATTTTCTAGGTAATTATGAAACTAGTAGTGAACTAACGGAAGAGGCACTTAGCTATATGGAAGAAAATGGTGCATCACCAGAAGAAGCAGCAATGTGGTGGATGGAAAAGCATGAGGATATTTGGACAGGTTGGGTTCCAGAGGATGTAGCGAAAAAAGTGAAGGAATCCATGTAATTATAACAAGCAGCCGGTCTTAATGGTTGGCTGCTTTTCTAATTAAAAATAGAATAAAGTGAGGTGACAGGGCTGTTTTAACGGACAGTCTGCCTATGGGAAACTTTCCGGATATAACAACGAAATTAGGAGATTACGTCGAAGAAATAGTAGACTTTTTGGATACAACATTAGAGAGTGTATTTGATTTTATTTATATCGTATCTTCGCAATTTATTAATGGAATTGAAGCATTTTTACTTTGGATGCCTTGGTGGGCATTCATTCTAGTAATCTTTTTACTGGGATGGTATTTTAAATCATTATTTTCCGGTGTATTATATGGTCTGTTTGTGTTTTTAATTGGAACATTTAGTTTATGGGGAGATATGATGACCACAATAGCGATTGTTATGACAGCGGTAATCATATCTCTGTTGATTGGAATCCCTGTTGGTGTGTGGATGGCATTTAGCAAAGGATTTTCAACCGTAATGCGACCATTTTTAGATGCCATGCAGACAATGCCAAGTTTTGTTTATTTAATTCCAGCAATATTCTTCTTTGGCTTAGGAAACATCTCCGCTATTTTTGCAACTTTAATATATGCATTGCCACCTGTTATTAGGTTAACCGAACTTGCTATACGAGGCGTGGATAAAGAAGTTATTGAATCAGCAGAATCATTTGGATCATCAAAATGGCAAATGTTGCGTAAAATTCAATTACCACAAGCATTACCAACGATTATGGCCGGGGTGAATCAAACAACAATGATGGCACTCGCGATGGTAGTTATTGCTTCAATGGTTGGTGCTCAAGGATTAGGGGAACAGGTTTTAGTCTCTATTAACCGAATTGATATCTCTCTAGGATTTGAAGCTGGTATTAGTATTGTATTTTTAGCAATCATTATTGACCGTGTTTCCAGTGGGATTGCCGATAAACTCCAGAAGCATAGGAGGGTAAACGAATGACAGCGAAAATAAAATTAGAGCACGTTTCAAAAATTTTTGGATCAAAACCAAAATCGGTTCTACCAAAAGTTAAAGAAGGTATGTCAAAGCAAGAAATCTTAGCAAAAACGGGTCATACAGTGGGTGTATATGACGCATCAATGGAAATAAAACAAGGAGAGATTTTTGTCATCATGGGCTTATCCGGAAGTGGAAAATCTACCCTTATCCGTTGCTTTAATTTATTAAATAAACCGACTAGTGGATCTATCCTTATCGATGGTGAAGATATTGTCAAATATAATAGCTCAAAACTTAAAAAGGTACGTCAAGAAAAAATAGCAATGGTATTCCAACATTTCGGCTTATTTAACCATCGTACGATATTGGCAAATGTAGAATATGGATTAGAAATTCGCAATGTATCAAAAGAAGAGCGTCAGGAAATTGCTAGGAAGAATATAGAAAGTGTTGGGTTAAAAGGATATGAGGAAAAGTATCCTGATCAATTATCTGGTGGAATGCAGCAACGAGTTGGATTGGCCAGAGCTTTGGCGAATGATCCAGATATTTTATTAATGGATGAGCCTTTTAGTGCACTTGATCCATTAATTCGTCGGGAAATGCAGTTAGAACTACTTGATATTCAAGAGCGTTTGCAAAAGACGATTATTTTTATTACGCACGATGTAAATGAAGCGTTCAAGCTTGGTGATCGTGTAGCAGTAATGAAAGATGGTCGCGTTATTCAAACTGGTACACCGGAAGAAATTATTGAAAGCCCGGCAAATGATTACATTTCTGATTTTATTAAAGATATCGATCGTTCAAAAGTATTTCAAGCAGAACATGTCATGATAAAACCGAATGCTTTGGTGTCTATGAAAGATGGCCTAAATGTTGCGGTTAAAGAAATGGAGAAACATAACATATCAAGTGTCTTTGTTGTTGATAGACAGCGACATGTCAAAGGAATTGTAACGATTGATGATGCAATTGCCGGTATTAAGGAAAAGAAATCATTGCAAGATGTCATGCTTACGGATATTTCAATTGTTCAGAGAGATGAATATGTGAATGAACTGATCGCAAAAACATTAGAATCTAAATTTCCCTTAGCAGTTGTGAATGAGGAAAACAAATTAATTGGGTTTATTTTGCGTGTGCATGTACTGTCAGGGCTTGTGGCTGATGATGTAGATGAAAGTGACGAGTATATTGGATAAAAGTTTGACGTGGGTCTCCTGTTTAGGTTGCCCGCGTTTTTTTTATTCTTAATGGAAGAGTTGTCTTGTATACGTTAAACTTAGAATCAAAGGAGTTGAAGACGTTGGATCTTAAAACTACAAAGGAGCTAAATAATGGAAATCAAATCCCGCAATTGGGACTTGGCGTTTATAAAGTACCAGCTGAGCAGGTATACGAGACAGTAAAAAATGCTCTCGAGTTTGGCTATCGACATATTGATACAGCGAGTTTTTACGGTAATGAAGAAGGGGTCGGCAAGGCCATTAAAGATTCGGGAATACCTAGAGAGGAAATCTTTGTAACAACCAAGGTTTGGAACGATGATCATGGATTAGAACGTGCTTTAAATGCATTTGATAAAAGCTTGAACAGACTTGGATTGGATTATGTTGACCTTTACCTCATTCATTGGCCAGTCCCTAATATTTTTACCGAGACATGGAAAGCACTAGAAAAAGTATATAAAGATGGAACAGCAAAGGCAATTGGTGTAAGTAATTTTCTTGATCATCATTTACTAGAATTAGCAGCCATCCAAGAAGTGCAACCAGCAGTAGATCAAATTGAATTACATCCGAAATTAGTTGAGACAAGTACAATCAACTATTGTCAAGAAAGGGGAATCGCTATCGAAGCATGGTCTCCTTTGGGCAGAGCAAAGTACTTGGATGATCCACTACTTGTTAAACTTGGTGAAAAATATAAAAAGTCACCAGCACAGATTATCATTCGCTGGCACTTGCAACATGATTTTGTAGTTATCCCAAAATCCACAAACAAAGAACGGCAAAAAGAAAACATAACAGTATTTGATTTCCATCTTGATGAGCAGGATATGAAGTTATTGGATCAAATGAATGAGGGTATGCGGGTTGGTTCACACCCCGATAATGTTTCTAGGTAAAAAATGAAGGAAACTGGCAGTTGGTCAGTTTCCTTTCATTATGATGCACAAGCTTGCATCTTATGGTGTCATCCCGTGGCGGAGAATTTTTACATTGACTTTGAAGTCGACATCAATGGTAGGAAATTTATCACGCCATTCTGTTCTTTTTAGCTTCCCACCCGGTCTGTTTGCTTTATAAATGGAACCATAGCCGAAGGGGTCGGCATTTAGCGTTTGTAAGTCGCTCAAGAGTTTTTCATATTGATGTTTGATCACTTTTTCAATTTCCTTTTCCATTATTTTAATAGCTGCTTGCTCTTTTACACTTATTTGTTCGGTCATTTCCAGTAAGCTTACTTCTAGATCAACTTTTGTTTGGAATTCCAAGTTTTTGACATCAGTAATTTTTGTTTTGTTTTTGCCATTAAGAACGGTCAATAACGTATAAAAGTGATTACTATTCAGTTCTTCTTTGTTCATATTGTAGGCATACTTTGTAAAAGGTTTTAACGGAAGCGGGATCTCAATGTAAAGATCCTTGATGGTTTGATTAAACATCGTAATGTAAAAGGCCTTTTTCATCGGTATTTGCCCAACCTGTCTATCATCTTGAAAGATTGCCAGGGACGATAGAACAGGCTTCCCATCTTTTACACCCAGACTTGGTAGGAAAGGATCCCTTCCTTTATCAAAATAGAAGTGCACAAAATCATGTAAGTTAACTCTCGGAATGACATTTTCTTTAATATTTTTTTTGACCAGGTTATGTAAATAACGACCAGTATTTGGAATACCGCTTTTTTCCCCAGACATAATAATTTCTTTCGCTGTAGTGTCGCTTACAGCTAAGCTCATGGTATCTGATACTCTGGCATCCCGGTTTAATGTATCTAAATAGCGCATTATTCCTTTTTTTGCGGCGTTTTTACCGTATATTTCCAAATCAATTGCTCCTGGTGTCAATTGAAATCTTGTATTGTAGCTAGCATGTTGACGGGCATTTTTAATAGTATTTCCTTTTCCAGAAACTATCTTAGAGACTTCCTGTTTCTTAGCATCAAATTTGAATATAACTAATGTTGTGTCCAATTGATTATCCTCGATGAGATCGACTCCACGTGTATTAATAATTCCAAGATCCTCGATCGTTTTCGTTTGGATACACCCTGTGAGAAGAATCGTTAGCAGGAGAAGGATTCCTTGTTTTCTTCGCATCACTTTTCCTCCTTTCCTTTCTGTCTGGTACGCCAACGTTTCTTAATGATTACGAGCGGAAGCAGGATAAATGGATAAACATAAACGAGCCAGAAACTAAACTTTGAAATGTTATCAGTTAACTCAATTATCCAATAGTGATACGAAATGAACCCGGTCAAAACGAAAAAAATAAAGGACGTTATGTATAAAGTGGCTTTTTGAGGAACTTTGTACAATCGTTTTAATCCATATGTGATTCCCCACATTAATAAAATCATATTTGGCAACGTGACCATCATCCACTCAGCAATCACAATATAATCCATCCGTTTGATAAATGGGAAGGTGACGATTTTATATAGGGATAAAACCGACCATTCCAAGTCTTCTAATTGTTGTTGACTGTAGAAGCCGATTGCAATCACCGTATAAATAAAAACCAATGCAGCTGACCATGATGCACCTAGATAAACAGGTAATTTAGCTTGCTTTTTATTTTGAACAAATGGATAGATGAAAAAGAGTATTTCAAAACCAGAAAATGTATAGATTGCAGCCCTGGATCCATTTAATAATTCGACAATGGAGGCATCGAATAAAGGTTGAAAATGGGTGAAATCCATTTGAGTTGCTGGTTCATAAACTAGGAATAATAGCCAGTGAGCAAGAAAAAAGAACAGAAACGTAACCCCGATGATGGTGCGTATTCCTCCGAGTACACTATAAATGACCAACGACAGTAGGAGAAATCCTAAAATTAATGGACTTATTTCCGGGAAAATAAATATTTGGATTACTTCAATATAAGTTACTAATATGGAAAACAAGGCAACTGCAAAATATAGAATATAGATGGTACCAAGTGCTTTACCAAGCCATTTTCCGAATACATCAACTTGAATGCCTAAAATATCCGCGTTTTCGTAATTGTTTAGAATACGAAACATGACAAATAAAACGGCGCAAATAAAAAGAAATGCAAGCAGAATAGAGATCCAGGAATCCTGGCGTGCTTCCTGAAAAATATACATTGGAACACCCATAACTCCGACACCTATTTGAATTGTTACGATCACAAAAAACAAATAGAAGGCCCGTATTCGTAGGCTAGTTTTTACGTTAATATTAATATCCATCCTGTCACCTACTCATCGTCAATATCATGTCTTCGTTTTGCTTCACCCCTTCTATAGCGGAGTAAATCTTTCGGTCTAAATGAGAAAAAGCGCTTATTTTCATATTGTAATGGTGCGCGAAACAATGCTTTATTTAAATCAGCCCAGCGAAACGGATACACAGGGGAAAGATAGGGTCTGCCTAACGAGTTTATCCTTAATAGGTGAATGATGAGAAAACTAACACCAAATATGATCCCGATTAGTCCAAGTATCCCCGCTAGAAGGATCATCGGAAAGCGAATAACACGAATCGATGTCCCCATCAAGTATCCTGGAACGGTAAAAGAAGATAAAGCACTTAATGCGACAACAATGATTAAAATACTACTTGTTAATCCTGCTTCAACAACTGCTTGCCCGATGATAACCCCGCCAACGATACCAATTGTTTGACCGATTTTTGTCGGCAACCGTGCTCCTGCTTCTCGCAGTAATTCAATTAAAAATTCTAGAATCAAAGCTTCAATTATTGGTGGAAAAGGCACGATAGCCCTGGATTGTCCAAGTGTAATTAATTCGGCTGTCGGGATAATCTCGTAATGATAGGTAGCTGCTGCAACATATAATGGCGTTAAAATGACCGCAAGAAACATAGAAATAATGCGCATAATCCGTAAGAACGAACCTGCTTGCCAGCGCATATACATATCTTCTGTTGATTCAAAGAAACTAAAAAATGTAGTTGGTGCGATGAAGCCTGTTGGACTATTTTCCGTTAACACACCAATTCGTCCTTGCCTCACTGCATAACTGAAGCGATCGGGCAATTCCGTCGAATAATATTGCGGAAAAATACTAGTTGATGAATCATCTAAGTATTGTTGTAATACCGTACTATCCTCAAGTTCATCGATATCCAGATCCTGAAGCCGTTGTCGCATTGTATTGACGTCTACTTCATTCGCCACAGACTTGACATAAACAATCCGAACTTCACGTGGATACCGTTTACCAACCATTATCTTTTCTAATACAAGATCTGTTGACCTAATACTCCACCTGACAACATTTAAATTGGTAATAAGTGATTCGGTAAAGGCTATTTGCGGTCCGAGTACTACTGTTTCGTTTTCCGCTTTTGACAGTTGTCGATGTTGTTTTTTTAGCAATAGATAGGAAACAATCTCTTCTTCATTCTCCACATAAACAAAAACTTCCCCAATTAAAAGTCTCTCCAGAATTTTCTCAAGTGCAACAGTAGTATTACCAGTACCTAAAGGAATTTCATTTAAGATGGATGAACTTGTCCATTCATGATTACTGCTTAGGAGAGGGTTTAATAAAAAATCCTCTACTCTCTCTGATTCCGCTTGGTATGAGATGAAAAATACTGCAATTTTTTTTCCCTGATGCTCATAAATCGAAAAAATTAGGTCCTCGTTATTCTCAAACTTGCTTTGCATGATTTGTTTTAATTTATCTACTTTTAAAGGAAAAATGCTGTTAGGCTGTCTTTTGCGACGACGATTTATTTTCATACGGCTCCTCCTGGTGAAACTACTTGCTATGTATTAGTATGTGAGAAATTCGATAAATTATAATAAACAATGTAACTCCGCCGAAGAGACGCGCACCCTGAACACGAAATTTACTGTATTGCATCTACTCACAGCATCTAACAGTTTTTTATTTGTACCAAAACAACAATCTCATAGAAAACAGCTATGCAAAAAAACTGCCACCAATCGAATATGGTGGCAGTTTGTAATATATGATAAGGTTATCCTTTTGTAACGATATCAAGTTTTCCGGTTCCGGGATCAATTACTAATCCGTGCACTTTTATGTCTTTAGGGAGAAGTGGATGGTTTCGAACAACGGTTACACTGTGTTGGACAGATTCTTCTACTGAATCAAACCCACGGAATTCATCATGTAAGTCGATTCCAGCATGCTCAAGCGTTTGTAGTGTTTCTTTTTCAATCCCATGCTCAGTCATTTTGTCAGTTAAAACATCCGTGTCGACATGTGACATCCCACAATCACGGTGCCCAATTACGGTTACCTCTTCTGCCTGCAGTTCATAGATTGCGACTAGAATACCCTTCATAATGCTATCGAATGGGTCGCGGATAATAGCCCCGGCATTTTTCAACATTTTAACATCACCATTTTGAATGTTTACTGCTTTCGGAAGTAGTTCTGTTAGCCGAGTGTCCATACAAGTTACGATAACCATTCGTTTATTTGGAATATTGTCTGTTTGAAATTGTTCATATTCCTTTCCCTCGACAAACTGTTTGTTGTATGCCAACATTTCTTCTAAGTGCATTTCTACTCATCTCCTCATCCAGTATGTAAAAAAGCCTACTATTTAATAATAGCAGGTTTTTTCATAGTAAAGAAGTATAAACTTGGCTCTAATGATGAGCAACGTCCAGATCCAAGCCAAGTCTATTGATGTAAAAAATCACGGCTTTTCCGGAAACTGGTCGATTCGATCCGTGATTTAAAATGAATAGCGATTTGCCCAACAAGTGTAAATAAGACAACCCACGCCCAAAATGACATAAACGCTTCTTGGAAATGATAAAGTTTTTCATTAATTGGGTAGAAGGGATTTTTGTGCATAACAAGTGAAAAGGTATAGAACATACCGAATGTAAAGTTCCGTGACCATTGGGTAACATCATAGGTGAAAATTCCTTTGTTCCACCCATATGACTTAATCCTGATAATGGCACGTATGACCTCGACAATTTCAACGATTATTAGCAAAGCAAAAACAACGAGCCAGAAAACGGTTATGAAAACAGGTGTAAACGTATTTGTTGTTACAATTGCCAAACCAGTAATAGAAAGCGCACCATGAATGATACAATTTGTATTCGACCAATCGTCAGCTATTGTCCAGTCGTGTTGTCTAATATAACGATTGCCAATTAAAATAATGCCAGCTAAATAAAATGTAAAACCTAAAACAATTATTGCTTCCGAAAAATAAGTCGGAAACTCAAAAAAAACATTGTTTAACAAAATAATAATGGATTGTGTGCCAACAGTAGACAATAAAATTGCCCCGTGTACAGGATAGTTTTTATATTCAACCAATAATTGTTTAAAATTGTAAAAGCAATTCAATAAGAAGAACAGAAATAAAAACGTATTTAAAATCCCCATTGCCTGTGTAATTAATCGAATATCTGGAAAATACCGGACAAACACGTTACATAAGACAGAAACACCTGCAATCCATGTTCCAATCACAAATGAATTTACTGGATGTTTGATAAATGGTATTAAAAAGTCACGATGAAAGAATTGTACAGACAGCGATTTGTAAATGAAGATCCATATAATAAGTAAAATAAATGCCAAATATTTACCTAATTGAATATCTAACAGTGGAAACGCCTCTACTGCACCAATTAGAAAAATACCATTTGCCATTACAATTGCACCACTAGCAGGCTCGATTTTTTTGTAGGGTCCATTTAAAAGCATATCTACCACGTCCAATCTATTCCTCTAGATACTTAAAAAATAGCATGGCAAACTGTCATTAGCTGTGAAAAAAATCACATTAAAACACTTGTAGGCAAATAACTATATGAATTATAACATTTTGGACACATTTATGGATTAATTTTGAAGAAGAAACTGCGCTCAGAAATTTGGGTACTAAAAAGATTGCGCCTTACATCCAATCAATTGGTTCCTTTTACACACACTTTAAAAGAAGGTTAAATGACAATATACCTATTTTTTAGAAAATTTTAATAAGTATATTGTTAAAATTTGCCGAAAGATGTATACTATGTGTAACAAAGGCATAAGGGGTGAAAGTATGGGAAAGTTTATGAGAAATTGTCGATTGTGTCACAGGCCTATGGAGTCCAGCCCATTTATGATGTGTGCTACATGCCGTAAAGAGAGCGACAAAGTAAGTAACTTTATTGTCAAACACCCATATGTTTCAGTAGAACAGATTGCTCAGGAAACACAAGTCCCGGTTGCCAAAGTGAACAACATGGTGAAGCTGGGTCTTAGTAAAAAGGAAACGAAGACGAACGTATAGAGGTAAAGATAATAGAGGCAGTCCCATTGGTGTAATCCCCTGGGGCTGCCTCTTTAATAAGGAAAGAAAGTATAAATTTTGGCTCTAATTAGCTTTCGGTATAATGAGCCAAGTCCAGCTCCAGCGCCCAGCAACTAGCGAACTTCACACTCCTCTCCTCGAAAAAATTAGTTCGCTTTTTCTTCGTGTGTTGTTATTTGGAGGGTCATTCAATGCACTACGATAAGTCAACATCGGCTTAGGTTTAAAGGAAGGCCGACTAAAACCAGGCTTGCGCTTTTCTTATTATTCTTTTGCCAATTCATGAACTCCTTCTACACCTGAAGCAAGTTGGTTGTCGACAATTTTAGCATCATCAATGTGCTGGGTAATAGTCTGTTTGATTGTCTCGAATGATTCATTTGTTTCGTCAATATAATGAACCATTTCCATTGTTAGATCATTTTGGTTGTTCATGTTATGAAGTACATCCTGAGTATTCGATTTTACTGTTTCAACGATGGTGGCCATCTCTTTTAACCTATCAACCGTTTTCTTGTTCATTTCAGTGGAAGACTGCAATGTTTTCTGGTTTTCATATGTATCTTGTTCCGCTTCTTGAATCTTTTGCTGGATGGTTGTGGTTACTTCGTCAATGTGTGACGTGCTCTCAGCAGTATTTTCCGCAAGTTTACGAACTTCAGCCGCAACTACAGCGAATCCCTTGCCATGTTCGCCAGCACGTGCCGCTTCGATTGAGGCATTTAATGCTAATAGGTTTGTTTGATTGGCGATATCACTTATAACTTGCACAATTTCTTTAATCGTATTGGAGTGTTCGCCTAACTCTTGCATACTTCCCGCTGTTTTAGTCATTTGTGTTTCCAGGCTATCCATTAAGCGTTTATTGTTCCCCATAATATCCTGGTATTCTTCCGTTTGTTTTGCTAACGAATCAGAGGATTGTACCAATGTCTTTCCTTTATCAACTAATTGGTTTGAGTGTTCACTAGATTTTCTCCCAAGTAATTGAATTTCTTCAAAGTGCTGTTTGATTTGTACAATAAGGTCTTCTAAATCATGGTGCTGTGCATTAACATGTTCATGTTGTTGTATCGTACTTGTTAAATTCTCTTCAAATTGATGTAAGAATCGGTTGTTTTCCTCGATGATTGCTGCTTTTTCTTGCTTTAATTGGTTAATTTGTTCATTAGCCTCACTTAATTGTTCTTGTAATTGGGATCGTTTATTTTTCGTGCCAAGCAAATTTATTCCTCCTGTTAACTAGGACAATCGACATGATTGTACCTGCTCCATTATGGTATCTATCCTTATTTTCGGTTAAATAGGCCTATATTTGAAGAAAAAATCAAAAAAAAGATTGACTTTAAATTTTGCTAATACTATAATTATTGAGAATCAAAAAATGGAAGGAGGTCACGACAATGGAAAATAAAGTACAACTGCAACGTCAACGTCTACAAACGAATCAAAACTTCATATGTTGTGTGACCTTCACAAATAGCATAAACGAATTGTAGTTATACATATTCTTTATCTTGTTTTGCGAAAGGTCACATATGTCTGTGGCCTTTTTGTTATATAAGGGGGAAGGTGCCCTCTAATATGAAAGCATACGCCATAGGCGTGTGCTTTTTTTATTCGAAAATTAGTATGGAAGAGGGAGAAAAATGTAAAAGATCAACAAGCAAGTAAAAGTTAGTATTGGATTTTTAAACAAAGCAGGTGATGAAATTGTTTCAAGTTTTTAAGAAGCTAGATTGGTTTTTTAAACATTATTGGAAGCGGTATGTATTTGCGATTGTCGCTTTAATTATTGCAAGTGCTATTGGGTTGATCCCACCTAAATTAGTTGGGTTTGCGATTGATAAAATTCAGATTGAAACATTGACCGCAAAATTATTGGTGATGATTGTGGCGGGATATCTTTTATTAACATTCCTTCATTATGCTATTTCATTTTTATGGGATTTTACTTTGTTTAGTGGTGCGGCAATTTTGGAACGGTGGACCAGAAGCAAATTAATGGATCATTTTTTAACGATGACGCCAACCTTTTTTGGAAAGTATCGGACGGGTGATTTAATGGCTCGAGCTACAAATGATCTACGGTCGATTCAGTTAACAGCTGGTTTTGGTGTTCTAACACTTGTCGATTCAAGTATTTTTATGCTGATGATTGTTGCGATGATGGGATTTACTATTAGTTGGAAACTGACACTTGCTGCCTTGCTCCCTTTGCCGATTATGGCAGTAGTTATGAATAAATATGGTTCGGCTATACATGCTCGTTTTATGAAGGCACAAGCAGCTTTCGGTGAAATGAACAATGACGTATTGGAGTCCATTCGTGGTGTCCGAGTTATTCGCGCCTTTGTTCAAGAAAGACAGGAAGAAGGGCGGTTTCAGACAATGACGGAAGATGTCTATCAAAAAAATATCGAAGTGGCGAAGATTGATGCATTGTTTGAACCAACGATGAAAATTCTTGTTGGTCTATCTTATACAATCGGACTTGGATATGGGGCATTATTGGTCTTTCAAAATTGGATAACACTTGGCGATTTAGTTACATTCAATGTTTACCTTGGGATGTTGATTTGGCCGATGTTTGCTGTTGGGGAATTAATTAATATTTTGCAACGTGGGAATGCGTCATTGGATCGCGTTAACGAGACATTGGATTATGAAGCTGATGTAAAAAGTACAGAAAATCCGAAACAGGTTTCAACTGTTGACTCAATTACGTTTGCAGATGTTTCCTTTTCCTATCCTTCCACGGAAACAAAGCAGCTACAGAACATTAATTTGGAAGTGAAACAAGGGCAAACAATTGGAATCGTGGGAAAAACCGGGGCAGGAAAGACGACTTTATTTAAGCTCATGCTTCGTCAATACCCTGGCTTAATTGGTGCGATTAATGTATCAAATACCAATTTACAAGATATTAGTTTGGAACAGATTCGTTCCTGGATTGGCTATGTACCACAGGATCAAATGATGTTTTCCAAAACAATTCGGGAAAATATTCAGTTTGGTAAATCAGATGCAACTGATGAAGAAATTTACCGTGTGCTGGATTTAGCATATTTTCTTGATGATATAAAACAACTGCCCAATGGACTTGATACAGAGGTTGGGGAAAGTGGTGTGACATTATCTGGAGGACAAAAGCAGCGTGTGGCACTAGCAAGAGCGTTTATTAAAAATCCACAAATTTTAATCTTGGATGATTCCATGTCAGCAGTTGACGGAAAAACCGAGGCGAAAATTATGGAGCATTTACGAAATGAGCGCAGTGGTAAAACAACATTTATCGCAGCACACAGAATGTCAGCAGTTACACACGCGGATCATATCATTGTGCTCGAGAATGGGCAAATTGTTGAGGAAGGTACACATGAGGAATTAATGCTGCTTGATGGTTGGTATAAACAGCAATATCAATTACAGCAGCTGACAGATGAGGAGGTCTCCTAATGAAGCAATCGACAGAAAAACGATTAGTAAACTATGCATTACAGTTTAAAAAGGGTATTTTGATTGGTTTGGTTTGCCTGGTCGTTGCTACTGCTCTTGAATTAGCGGGCCCTTTAATTGCTAAAACCGTCATTGACGACCACATTCTTGGCGTGGAAGGCAATTGGCAAGAGGTTGAGTCAGATAATGATAAATATACAGTTTCCTATGGGGATCATTTTTACAAACGGGCAGATCGCACAACGGAAAATGATCAAGCAGAAGGTATGGCAACCGTTTTGCAAGTTGGGCACGATTATTATTTTGTGCCGGAGGAAGTTCCACTTTCTGGTAAGCGAAATGTCAGTGGAGGCACTATCATGATCGAGCAGGCAGATGACACGTTATCGTTTACAGGGGAAAAGCTTTCATTATCAGAAATATATCCATTTTTCAAACCTGAACAAGGACCAATTATTTTCTTGCTTGTGTTATATATGGTACTGCTAGTTATTGCTGGTTTTTTCCAATTTTTTCAGACCTTTTTATTGCAAAAGGCGTCCAACCAAATTGTAAAAAAAATGCGTAACGATATTTTCGCGCAAACACAACGAATTCCGATTGATTATTATGTTGATCAACCAGCTGGAAAAATCGTGGCTCGTATTACGAATGACACAGAAGCAATTCGAGACTTGTATGAACGAGTATTATCAATTGTTGTAACGAGTATTATTTATATGGCGGGTATTTTTATTGCCTTGTTTATTTTAGATGTGAAACTAGCAGCTATCAGTTTACTGCTTATTCCACTTATTATTGGCTGGATGAAGGTTTATAAGCATTTTGGAACGAAATATAATAAGGTGATTCGGTCTACAGTTAGTGAAATAAACGGCAACATTAATGAAGCAATTCAAGGCATGCCGATTATTCAAGCCTTTCATCGTGAGAAAAAAACAAAGGAAGAATTCGAGGTACTAAACGAACGTAATTTCAAGTACCATCGTAAACTTGTTAAATTAAGTGCGCTTACATCGTATAACCTTGTAACAGTATTTCGTAATTTAGCTTTTGTTGGGTTCATCTGGTACTTCGGATCAGCTTCGTTAGAACCGGGTAACATCATCTCGATTGGTGTTTTATATGCGTTTGTCGATTATTTAAACCGTCTATTTGAACCAATTGAAGATATTATCAACCAGCTACCATTGATTGAACAAGCGCGAGTAGCTGGGGGGCGTGTCTTTGAGTTAATCGATCATGATGGTGAAGAGGTAAAGAATGATAAAATTAAAAAATACCGCGGCAACATTCGCTTTGATCATGTCTCATTTGCATACAATGATAAGGATTATGTGATTCACGATATGTCCTTTCAAGTTGATGCAGGTCAAACAGCCGCCTTTGTAGGTCATACCGGTTCAGGGAAAAGCTCGATTATGAATTTATTATTTCGCTTTTATGATCCGCAAAAAGGGGAAATCACCATAGATGGTCAGAAAACAAGCGAATGGTCACGCCAACAGGTTAGGAGCTATATGGGAATTGTACTGCAGGATCCGTTTTTATTTTCCGGAACAATCATTTCGAATGTAACGATGAATGATCCGAGTATTACCCGGGAAATGGCGATTGATGCGCTACATGCTGTAGGTGCTGATCGGTTTATTGAAAAGCTACCTGAAAAATATGATGAAAAGGTTACAGAGGGTGGTACGACGTTTTCATTAGGTGAAAGACAGCTACTTTCGTTTGCGAGGGCATTGGCCTTTGATCCAGCTATTTTAATTCTTGATGAAGCAACTGCTAATATCGATACGGAAACAGAGAATATCATCCAGCAAGCACTGGAGGTATTAAAAAAAGGTCGAACAACACTCGTCATTGCCCACCGTTTGTCAACAATTCAGCAAGCGAATGCCATTTTCGTGCTAGAACATGGTAAAATAGTTGAAAAGGGAAATCACGATGAACTAATCAGACAGAATGGCCTATACCATCAAATGTATCAAATGCAGCAAGGTAAAGCACGAGAGGCTGTATAATCCGAGGTGACGTATGAATCATAAGGAACAAAATGACCGTGATGGGCTTGACGATGATTTGTATGAAGAAATAGAGGAAGAAGAGTTACTTGATCTAGTTGAAAAAGAGCGGGTAAAGGCATTGAAACGTGCACAACAAGAAGAGAATGCGAAACCAAAACGTCCATTTCCAAAGTGGACGTTTTGGCTAATCGCGTTTGTTATGGTCGTTAATGTTGTGGCCTTATTACCAAAAACATTCTCCATCCCGGCCATTGATTTTTTGTTAACTTCAGCTAAATTATCAACCCAAGACAATATAAGTGAATACAAACAGGCGGTTGTTGTGGTGGAAACAGGTGAGAGCAAAGGAACAGGTTTTGCCATTTCGGCTGATGGAACCATACTCACAAACCACCATGTCATTGAGGGTGAAGATTCTGTTACGGTAACATTTCCGGACGATGGCTTTTTTAAGGCAGAAGTTGTAGCTGATTACCCAGATGTTGACTTGGCGGTATTACAAACAGATGGTAAAGGTTTGCCGCATCTAGATCTTGCTGAAGCGACAACTTTTAAACCGAATGAAACCATCTATTTTATTGGAAATCCGCTTCGTTTCCATGGCATTGCCAATAAGGGTACAATAATAGGCTATACGCAATTGAATGATTGGGATGAAAAAGTAGTAATGTTGCAAGCACCGGTATATCGTGGAAACAGCGGCAGCCCAGTTATAAATGAACAGGGGAACGTAATCGGAATTGTGTTTGCAACGCTTGATGACGAAACACATGGGAAGGTTGGGTTATTTATCCCGATTGATTATTATTACGAAGCCGATGAATGAGATGGATAATGTCCATCTCATTTTGTTTAGAAGAACAATATATATAGTTGGACAGCCATTTTTAAGCGCTATACCACTGCAATCAATATTTAAACAAACTGTAAATATTCTGTGATAGCAAGGTTTACGCGCTTGCGTTAGGATTAATTATATTGGCTTAAAACAGTCAATGCTAAAAGTCAATCCAACTTGATAAGTAAGCTAACTAGAAATAGAATGATAATAATAATAGAGATGGTGGATACATCATGTTAAATAGAAGAAAAATTTTTTATGCTAAATACACTACAGATACACCCAAAAATTTGAAAAATAAATCGTATTTTATAATGGCTGGGGGTGCTCTTTGTTGACTCATAACCAGTCATTAAAAGACAAGCCTCTAGAGGAAGTGATCATTTCCATTCAACAAGGGGATAAAGCCGCGCAAAATTATCTTTTAAAAACGTATCAGCCTTTTATTGCTAAATGTGTTTCGGAAGTTTGTAAACGGTATATTGATCCAAAGAAGGATGATGAATTTAGTATTGGTCTTGCTGCGTTTAACGAAGCTATTTTGACGTATTCGGCAGATAGGGGAAGCTCTTTTTTATCGTTTGCTAAACTTGTCGTCAAGCGTAAAGTAATTGATTATATTCGTTTTATGCAAAAAACGCCTGTGTCCGCATCTTTAGATGAAAACTATGATGAGGAACAAATGGAGAATGCAAGCGAAATTGTTGCAGTAAAAGAAATATATCAACAACAACAAGAAGCTTGGTTTCGACGTGAGGAAATTGCAGAGTTCAAAGAAAAGTTGTTGGAATATAAATTAACCCTAAAGGAATTAACGGAAGTCTCTCCAAAGCATAGGGACGCTCGAGATTCGGCAGTTCGTACGGCAAGAATCCTATTTCATGATCCCGAACTAAAAGCCTTTGTTGAACGAAAGAAAAAACTCCCAATCAAAGATCTAATGAAAAAAGTGGATGTCAGTAAAAAAACACTGGAACGGAATCGAAAATACATTTTAGCAATATTCATCGTACTAAATGAGGATTTCATTTATCTTAAGGATTATCTGAAGGGGGTGGGTAATTGAAAAAAGGGATAGTGATGGAAAAACATCGTAAATACACAATTATCATGACGGAAAACGGCCTATTTTTAAAGGTCAAACCCGTAAGAGATGCAGTCATTGGTGCAGAGGTGTCCTGTGAATTAATAAATGATAACAAACGCTATTTATTCATTTTTCATCCTAAAAAGAAAGTGAAAAACACTCTACGTGTGGTTGCGATGGCTTGTTTATTGCTGCTATTTGTATTGCCATTTTATTTTATTTCAGGTAGCAATAAGACATATGCATACGTGAATATTGATATCAATCCAAATGTGGAGTTGGAAATTGATGATCAGTTGCATGTTCAAGCAATCAAACCACTTAATGATGATGCATCGTTAATTATTGATAAGTTACCGAAATATAAAAATCAACCATTGGAAAAAGTAGTAACGTCAATAATGGATAGCAGTGAAAAATCTGGATTGGTTAAAAATGGGAAGAATGTGATCGTTGGGGTTAGCTATGTTGACAATAATGACATTTCTATTTTGGATACATTAGATCGTTTCTTTACTGGCCATAAAGTAGACTGGAATATTGCGACCTTTTTAGTACCAAAGGCAGTAAGAAAAAAAGCTGAGGAACAAAATAAATCGATGAATGAATTAATGGCTAAAGATCTAGATGAAGAAGGTTCTAGACATCCCGAAGCAGCTGAAAAACTAAATAATACAGAAAAAGCAATGATTAATTCCTTTTATAATAATAATAAAGAGCAAGAGCAACATGAACAAAAAACAGAAGCGAATGAACTAGAAACAAAGAATGAAGGCAGTCAAAAAAGTCAACATCCCAATGACTCGAAAAATAAACATTCGCATAATGGGCAAAAAATAGAAGCTAATCAACATCGCAATAATAATACGATAAAAAATAAAGGAAACGCATCTAGTCACCGAGCTGAGCCGAAACACAAACAGCATGAAAATCATGGAAACACTGGAAATCATAGGAACAACGGAAATCATGAGAACAACAGAGATCATTGGAACAATGGAAATCGCGGAAATCATGGAAATAACGGTAAACACAATGAAAATTATGGCCAGGGAAATAAACGCAAACACAATAATAACCATAAGTATAAGGGCGGTCACAGCAAGCAAAAACATAATGAGCAAAACCATGGAAAAGGAAAAGGCCATCAAAAGTAAGGGGAATACACCTTCTTAGGTGTATTCCCGATTGTTAAACTTCCATTATGGCAGCTGGTATATGGTTCATGGCATGATCAATGTAGTAAAGCAATTCATCATGCAAACTTAAAATTTTTGTTTGGTCAAGTGAATAATGGTATGCATACAAAAAGTTTTGGATTTTTTTCGAGAGCATATCATCATTTGTTCTTACCATCAACACTAATAAATCATCCCATTGGCCCCACAATGAGTAAAATAATGCTTTATCATAATCAGGAATATCCATTACATTTGCCCTCCTTAAAAATTAAAGGGTTACTTATAGTTTCTCCGACTTTTATTTATATTGTCTAAAAGAAAAATGGTGTATCTTCCAAATTCCGGTTTGCAGAATAAATTAGGTGTACTGATACATACTAAAAGCAAATTGGTAAGGAGGAAGATAGTAATGAAATGGAAACTGTTCAGTGTTGGATTGGCAACCGTGTTTACACTTGTGGGCTGTCAAGGAAATGACACGAATGATGATAATCAGCCAAATGACAATGGTGACAATAATGTAGAAAATACTCGTTATAATAATACAGCGGATAACCAAGATAACGGGCAAACGTTACGGAATGCGGAAAATGCTGATCGAGACCGTGGGGATATCGACCGTGATCGCGATAATAATCGTAACAATAATAATCGGTATGAAGTCGCCGATAAAGCAGCTGATAAAATAACAGATCAAATTGATGAAATTGACAATGCATATGTTTTGACTACAGATAACAATGCATATGTTGCTGCAGGATTAGATAATGACAGGGATAATGACATGAATAAACGTGCAAACAATAATGGTACCAATGGCGTTAATAACAATGGCAATGGTGATGGTGATGAATTAACAGATGATGTAAAACGTAAAATCACCGATATTGTTAAATCCGTTGATGGAGATATTGACAATGTTTATGTCTCAACCAACCCTGATTTTCTTGATTTAGCAAATAATTATGCTGATGATGCAGATAACGGCGAGCCTGTAGAAGGGTTCTTTGATCAAATTGGCAACATGATTGAACGTGTATTTCCACAAGATAACAAATAACTTTTGAAGGAGTATCTCAAAAACAGAGATGCTCCTTTATTTTTTTTGTAACATGTGCTATTGTTATACATATAATTCATACTAATCATAGTACCTTACTATGTTTTAATAAAAAATAAGGTTGTGTGCATATAATGGGACGCGAATTTATTGATTTATTTGAAGGTTGGGCAGAGACCTATGATGATAGTGTGAAAGGACTTGATCCTGAATATCAAGCAGTTTTTGCCCATTATGATACAATATTAGATGAAGTTGTAAACCATTCCAATGGCACTGTGTTGGAATTTGGAGTTGGAACAGGTAACTTATCGGATAAGTTAATGAAAGCTGGTAACCAAGTTATTGGGATTGAACCGTCACAGGCAATGCGCGAGTTAGCAAAACAAAAATTACCGAGACTGCAGTTGCTGGACGGCGATTTTATTGATTTTCCACCCTTAGCAGCTCATGTCGAGACAATTGTCAGCAGTTATGCCTTTCATCATTTGACAGATATGGAAAAAAGAGCAGCTGTAGAACAATTCGGTAAGATACTCACGAAGAATGGAAAAGTTGTTTTTGCTGATACGATGTTTGAGACAGAGGCAGTAAAGGAACAGATGATAGCAGATGCTATTGAAAAAGGCTATAATGAGTTGGCGGAAGACCTGAATCGAGAATATTATCCAACAATAGATGTATTAAAACAGATTTTTGTAGAAAACAATTTTACGATAACATGTAAACAAATGAATGAATTCGTTTGGCTAATCATAGCTAAAAAATAAGGAAAAAGGGAGCGTTTTAACTTGGCAAAGAAAATGAATGTAGAAAGCTTTAATTTGGATCACACGAAGGTTAAAGCACCATATGTAAGATTAGTGGGGGTAACAGAAGGCGGAAACGGGGATAAAGTTTATAAATATGATATTCGTTTTAAACAACCAAATAAAGAACATATGGAAATGCCAGGTTTACATTCGATTGAACATTTAATGGCAGAAAACATTCGCAACCATATGGATAATGTATTAGATATCGGACCAATGGGCTGTCAAACAGGATTTTATTTACAGATTTTAAACAACGACAATTATGATGAAGTATTAGATACGCTGGAAAAAACGTTACGTGATGTATTAGAAGCTAATGAAGTACCCGCTTGTAATGAAGTGCAATGTGGATGGGCTGCCAGTCACAGTTTGGAAGGTGCAAAGGAAATTGCTAAAGAGATGTTAACACATCGCGATGAATGGCACCAAGTTTTTGCAGAATAAGAGGCGAGAGGTATGGCGATATATCATTCAATAAAAGAATTAATCGGCGGGACCCCATTGTTAGAGCTAACGAAATTTTCACTACCTCAAGGGGTGCGCTTATATGCAAAACTGGAGTTTTATAATCCAGGTGGAAGCGTCAAAGATCGACTGGGTCAAGAATTAATCCATGATGCATTAGCAACTGGTGCACTAACAGAAGGTGGTACCATCATTGAGCCAACTGCTGGTAATACTGGAATTGGATTGGCACTCGCTGCACTAGATAAAAATCTTTCGGTCATTTTTTGTGTTCCGGAACACTTCAGCCAAGAAAAACAAACGATTATGCAAGCGCTTGGGGCAAAAATCGTTCATACACCAAGAGATACGGGAATGGTTGGGGCGATTGAAAAAACAAAGCAATTATTGACGGAAATTCCAAACAGTTTCTCACCTAAACAATTCGCCAATTCAGCAAATCCAAGGACGTATTATCAAACACTTGGACCGGAAATTTGGAATGATTTAAATGGTGAAGTCGATATATTTGTCGCTGGTGCAGGTTCAGGTGGAACGTTTATGGGGACTACGAGATATTTGAAAGAAGAAAATCCTCAAGTTAGAGCCGCAATTGTTGAACCCGAGGGATCGATCATTGCCGGTGGAGAGCCTGGACCGCATGAAACGGAAGGAATTGGCATGGAATTTTTACCAGAGTTTATTGATAAAGCTTATATAGATGCTATTCATACTGTTTCAGATAAAAATGCATTTGAAATGGTGGAGGAACTGGCTAAAAAAGAAGGATTACTTGTTGGAAGCTCATCTGGATCGGCAATGTATGCGGCTTTACAAGAAGCAAAAAAGGCAAAGGCTGGTACAACAATCGTCACTGTTTTTCCAGATGGAAGTGACCGATACTTAAGTAAAAATATCTATCCTACCGTTGAGTAGGGATGGATGTGAAAATGAAGGAGAATGGGTATGCGAGCAAAAACAAAAATGATTCATGGCGGAATAACTGGTGATGAACAAACAGGTGCTGTTTCGGTACCGATTTATCAAGTGAGCACGTATAAGCAAGATTCTGTAGGAAATCATCGTGGTTATGAATACTCCCGAACTGGCAACCCAACACGACATGCATTAGAATCTGTTATTGCTAATTTGGAAAATGGGGAAACAGGGTTTGCTTTTGGTTCTGGAATGGCGGCAATCAGTTCTGTGATGATGTTACTTGATGCAGACGATCACATTTTAATGACCGATGATGTGTATGGTGGAACGTATCGGTTGATGACAAGTGTTCTAAATCGTTTCCATTTGGATCACACATACATTGATACGAGTTATCCGGATAAAGTCGAAGCGGCAATTAAAAAAAATACAAAAGCATTATACGTGGAGACACCAACAAACCCATTATTGAAAATAACTGATATTCAAAAGATGGCGGAAATTGCCAAGAAGCACGATTTGCTATTAATTGTTGATAATACGTTTGCAACACCATATTGGCAGCAACCATTAGACCTTGGTGCAGATATCGTCTTACACAGTGCAACAAAGTATATTGGCGGGCATAGTGATGTCGTGTCCGGACTAGTTGTTGTTAATTCCACGGATTTGGCTGAGCAACTTCATTTCATCCAAAATTCGGTTGGTGGCGTGTTAGGACCACAAGATTCTTGGCTATTAATGAGAGGAATTAAAACACTTGCATTGCGAATGGAAGCAATCGAGGCAAATACGAAGAAAATAGTAGCATTTTTAGAAGAACATGAAAAGGTGTCAACTATTTACTACCCAGGCCTAGCGGATCATCGTGGGCATGACATCGCAGCGAAACAGGCAACTGGTTTCGGTGGAATGATATCCTTTGATGTCGGTAGTGGGGAACAGGCTGAGCAAGTGTTAGAACGTGTAAATTATTTTACACTAGCAGAAAGTCTTGGTGCAGTAGAAAGTTTAATCTCTTTACCAGCAAAAATGACCCATGCATCAATTCCCGCCGACAGAAGGGCTGTGCTTGGAATCACGGATGGATTAATCCGCGTGTCTGTTGGGATTGAAGATAGTGACGATTTAATTGAAGATTTGCAGAAGGCATTGAAATAAAATAAGGATGGCCTAGTATTGGGCCATCCTTTTGTGTGCTCTCAGGGATGATACCATCATCCCGAGAGCAGAAACATCGGCGCGAGAGCAGAAACATCGGCGCGAGAGCAGAAACATCGGCGCGAG